>JAPLOC010000001.1 GCA_026692825.1 Planctomycetota bacterium
GCCGAACAGAACGCGAAGATCATCTTTGTCAGGGATCAGCATGAGATTCTATTTGACTTGAGGGTTGAACGGGATCCTTGTGCCGGACTGTGGGTGCTGATTGTCAACGATCAGGACGCAAAAGACAAGAAAACGCAGAAAAATGCGTTCGCCGCACTTTTCTGCGGAGACCGCAAAAAAGTGCGGCTTTTTGCAATCGACCGGAGAATTCGATTCACTCGTAGACACCCAGGCCGACCGGTCCGGCAGCGCTTGCTGGACGAATTCTGTCGCAAAGCCTGGTAATCGAATTCCTCTGATGAAACAAGGAACAAGTCATGAGCGTTGTCACTGAGTTGTTGTGCAAAGACCAGTCGTGCGCAGCGGACGGGTCGCGGAACGGATTGCTGATTCTGGCTGGCCACGCAATCTACCAACAGATTCTGGGCGAAGACACGAACTGGTGGGGTGGCCTCGGATATCCCGGAGAGGACCGGGTTCTCGAGAATCACGTTCAGTCAGCGGTCGAAATCGCCTCTCGATTGCGGTATCGCCTAGTAGCTTCCGGCGGTCGAACGCGACCAAATTTGCCGTTGGTGAAGGCTGGCAAGCTGACCTGCTCTGAGGCCGAGGGAATCCGCGCGTTTGCGCTCGACAAGGGTCTGATCGGCTGCGATAGCGCCGTCGGTGTGGAGCCATGGGCTCGCGATAGTTGCGAGAACCTCGTGTTCTCGCTATTGAACCATTTCCATGCGACGGGGCGCTGGCCAGATCGGCTTGGTGTGGTTTCGTTCAGCTTCAAAGCACAGCGATTCTTGCTCGTCGCCAACGCACTCGGAATGGATTTGGATTTTTTTGGGGCCAATGACGGCCTCCCCCGGGACCAATTGTTCCCGTCGGTCCAAGGTGAGCTGGCGTTTCTCAACCAAATTCTGCCGCGTCACGGAGATGACTCGCGACCGGCTGACCCACTCATGAGGGGGCCGGTATTCGCGGCAAAGCGTAACCAACGGACGCCGACCGAGTTCACGACCAACGCGGAGTACCTGGACGCGATCAAGGCGCACTACTGTAACAACCCAACGATCGATCGCGTCATCGATTTGGTGGACGCGATTGAACCTGCCTCGAAACTGCAAGAAGTCGATTGGCCGTGGCGCGTTCGATAGCGCGTGACGCCGTCGCGCCACTGTGCGGCAAAACAAAGGTCCTGGCGGGTGACGGCATGAACCGTCCCCCGTCAGTATTGTAATACACTTGCACTTCAAAGTCAGAACATCGTCGCTCATCATTCCACGGTCCCCAGACCCCAGCCGGCTTGGGGGGTGTCGATTTAGTCAATTTGGACGCGTGTTTGCCACAGCCGGTTATGGTTCCGCTTCGCGGGAACCACAACCGGAGCGACGCCGCGGAGGGTCGTCGCTACAGAACCGACAGCCCCCTTGTCCGGATGGTGAATGAGATCCTCGCTCTGTCAGACAAGTCACCTACTTTCTCCGTGCTTATCCTGATGACAGACCGGGTTTGCGCTTCTACAGCAGAAGCCCGAATGAATGAGTGACTTTGGCAACCTCTGGCGGTAGGATGGTCCCTCGAAGCATCCACGAGAAACGCGAACGCTCCTGCAGGGACGATCGATGCAGCGACGACAGATTCCATACGTTCTTAGGGGGGCGTTCGCGCTGATACTACTCGCCGCAGGTGCAAACTCCGCCGAACGCAACGCGACTCCGCTGCCCCGCGAGCAATGGGCGCAGTGGCGCGGCCCTCTGGCGACCGGTGAAGCGCCGGAAGGCGACCCCCCTATCACCTGGAGCGAGACCGAAAACGTCCGCTGGAAAACGTCGATTCCCGGACTCGGGCATGGCAGTCCCGTCGTATGGAATGATCGGGTGTTTCTCACGAGCGCGATCCCCGTCGGTGACGAACTCCCCCCGCGGCACACTCGCGCCAAGGGCGCGCACGACAATATCCCCGTCACTCGCAAACAGCAGTACGTCGCTCTGGCGATCGATCGCGGGAACGGTCGGATCGTCTGGCAGAAGGTGTTGCGCGAAGCTCTGCCACACGATGGCGGCGGTCATTACACCGGGAGTCTGGCCTCGCAATCCCCGGTGACTGACGGCCAGCATCTGTTCGTCTCGTTCGGATCCGAAGGGCTCTATTGCCTCGACTGGAATGGCGAACTGGTCTGGGAAAAGGACCTCGGGAAGATGTACCCCGTACACGGGCACGGCGAAGGAAGTTCGCCCGTCGTGTACGACGGAACGGTACTCGTCAACTGGGACCACGAACAGGATTCGTTTCTGGTCGCATTCGAAGCAGCCACCGGTAAAGAGCGATGGCGTGCTTCGCGCGACGAAATCACATCGTGGGGTTCGCCGATCGTCTTTGAACATGCCGGTCGGCCGCAGGTGGTCGTCA
>JAPLOC010000002.1 GCA_026692825.1 Planctomycetota bacterium
CACCGCCAGGCAAAGTCCCGATCGCAGCGCCGGGTCAATTCGCGAATGACCATACGTCGCGAGCCTCGCCAGATCCCCATGCCAGACCGCGAATTCGTCAATAAACAGCGTGCGTTGAACGGGATCGGGGCGGTCGTCGATCCGGCACATGTCGGCCGCCAGTCGATCGTCTTCCAGATGGAGAGCGACCACCGCAGCACGAGTTTTGAGCCGCCAGTTTTGTTCTCCTTCGGCCCGACCTGCCAGCGTTTGTATCGCCGTCAAAAAGCGCTCGCGTTCTTTTCCATACGCTGTCACCAGGTTGTCGACCTCATCCGAAGAGGCCCGTTCAATCTGCGTGCAGAGAAACTCGACGTCGACACGACCGTAATTCGCCAGGGCGTATGCCAGCCCGAGTTTTTGAGGTGTGTCGGCATCGGCGATTCGCCGCTGCAGTTCGGCGACAACGATGTCCGCCGGCAGTTGGTTGAGATCCTTGATCGCAGCGGGGACGAGTACGCCGCGTGTATTCTGAACAGTATCCACTGCGGTGGAGACACTGCGCGCCAGGCTGACCTGGCGCTCTGCCGAAACCACGTTCCAGATTCCGATTCCAATCAGCAGCAGAATCGCCAGGGCACTCCCCCAGCGGACGGCATGCACACGTCGCGCCTTACGCAGCATTTTCTGCTGAGCCGGTGTCCGGTTCTTCTTCGGTACCAGCGCGACCGCGGTCAAGTACTCCCACCACGACGGCAGATGCCGATTTTCGGGCTTCGCCTGCCAGAGCGCTGCCCGCTCGGCCAACTGCAATTCGGCCCGGCCACGGCGAGTTTCCTTTTGCTTGCGGGTCAGCCAGTCGCGGAGCGACGGGACGAGGTAGTCGTGGGTGAGCTGGAAGAAGCGGGCGTTGAAGACCCGGGGGCTTACGCCGCCCGGTTCGCCGTTGCTTTCGATTTCGCCATCGCTCTTGCCTTCGACGTCCGTCGGTGTGATGAGGCGCAGTTCCGCGTCGAGAATGCGCAGGAGATCTTCGAATTCGCGGGGACGTTGTGCATAGCCTGAGGCTTCCAGCAGTTCGTGCTGCGACCGCATGTGTCCTTTGATGTCGGTTCCGGATTCCGGTAACAGCGCTTTCAAAACAGCGCGGGCCGCTTTTTGATGGTAGCGGTGTTCGGGAGGCGCGGTCGCTTGGCTGAACGTCTCTTCGAGGAAAGTGACGCCGACCCCTTCGGTGCCGCCGACGGTTTTTAATGACGCGGGGGTCCAGGTTTTGGCTTTCATCATTTCGGCGAAGAGGGCAAGCCGGACGGAGATGACTTTGCCTTCCTGGGCGAGGCCTGAGACCGCGTTTTCAAGAAACTGCTTTTGGTCTGGGGAGAGATCGGTGGTGCCGTCGGGGAGCGCGCCGAAGGCCCGACCGAACGCCGTCAGAACCTTCTCGGCGTGGCGAATCGGGAAGAGATCGACCGCCCCCGAATTCTGTCCTTCCAGAAGTCTGACCTCCAGCGCGCGCATGAAGCGGGTTGCTGCCATCCAGAAGTCATCACGAACCATGACAACGCACTGAATTCGAATGCCGTCACACTGCCGCAGTGAGTCGACCAGTTCGGTATGTTCCTCTTCCCGTTTCGCATGCAGCCATTGCTCGAATTGGTCGAGGACAATGAGTACCTTCTTCCCTGCGGGTAACCCTGTTCCCCGGCGCAATACGGCGAGTGTCTCTTTCAACGGCAGGTTATCGGGAAACGCCGGACAGCGCCGCCGCACTCCGTGCAGCAACCGCTTCTCTGTCTCGTCGCCGGTCGATTCCACGTAGATCGCGATTACATGGTCTGCTAGCCGGGGCAACAATCCGGCCTTCACAAGCGACGACTTCCCACAACCCGAGGGGCCGTAAATCAGCCCGACCGAAAACGTCTTGTCGGCTTCCGTTTCTTCGATCCGCGTCTTCCAGAACCGCAGTGTGTCGGGAAGTCCGTGGCGATCGCGCGGACCGGGAAGCAGTTCGAGAAAGAAGTCGGCGTCGTGTTCGTCGAACGACCGCAGCCCTTTTGGCACAATCTTGACGGACAAGTTGTCTGATCCCAGCGAACCGGTCGGCGTGTTCCCCGCGGCGAGCGTGTCGCTGGGCTGCGGCGAGGGAGTGGCGTCGGTGGTGGCGAACGGTGTTCGAGGGATGCCCCCGGCCGACTGGCCAAGGTCGGCAGTCTGGCTGGCGACCGAACGGGGCATCCGGACCGCAGGCGCTTGCAACAGAAACTGTCGCAGATCTTCGGCCAAGTCGAACGCGGTGGTGTAGCGCTCGCTGCCGAGCTTGGCGAGCGCCTTGAGGCAG
>JAPLOC010000003.1 GCA_026692825.1 Planctomycetota bacterium
GGTGCGAGTGGAAGTCTGGAAGGGATTTGAATATCGGCCCGTTTCTGTCGAATTGGACGTGGCGGCACAGACGGACACGAAAGTCAATTTGCAGATCGAGCGGACTGCCGCGATGGAGCCGCTCGGCTGGCATTCGGGCGATCCTCACCTCCATATCCCCCGTCAGTCGGCCCGCGACGACGAGGTGGTTCTCGATCTGCTGGAAGCCGAAGATATCCGGTATGGAAGCATCCTCGGTTACAACGAGCCGGCCGGCCCGTACTCGGGGTTCATGGAGAAACTCGCCTCGCCGCAACAGCGGGGCCTGGGCAAGAAGTCGGCCCGCGATCGCGATGGCTATCACGCGTTCTCCGGACAGGAATACCGCAACACCACCTACGGTCACATTCTGTTGTTCAATCGCGATGATCTCGTTTTCAAAGGACAAGATCTGAATGCCGACAACTGGCCGGTGTATGGCCTGGTCGCGCGCGAGACCATGGACCAGGGAGGGTACGCGGCCTACGCCCATGGGGGCTATCGGCAAGAGGTCTATGCCGACGTGGCGCTGGGGGCGCTCAACGCGATTGAGCTGTTGCAGTTCGGCATCTACCGTGAGATCGGACTGACCGACTGGTATCACATGCTGAACGCGGGCTATCGCATTCCCTGCGTGGGTGCCAGCGACTGGCCGGCGTGCCGCTGGATGGGAGATTGCCGAACCTACGTCTACCACGAAGGAGCGACCGACTTTCCCCAATGGCTGCAGGCGATGGCCGAGGGACGCAGCTTCATGACGACGGGACCGCTCCTGCTGCTGGCCGTCGATGGGCACCGTCCCGGCGACACAATCGCTCTTGAGGGAGCCGGTCCGCATACAGTGAAAGTCGAAATCCAGCTCAATTGCGAAGTGACATCCGTGGATGAAATCGACATCATCGTCGGTGGCGAGGTGGTGAAAAAGATCCACTTCTCGTCAAAGGATGGTTTTGAACCGGGCTGGCGGAAATTCGAAGAGACACTCGAACTGCCCCGCTCGACCTGGATCGCCGCCCGGGCCTTCTCGAAAACCCCGGGAGGTCAGCCCGACGCCGAGGCGCATACCAATCCCGTCTATGTCGATCTCGATGGTCGTCGGGTGTATCAGCCAGACTCACTCGACACCTGGGTCGAACGGATTGACGGGCAAACCGCAAAGCATCGGCAACGCAACTTTCCCGAAAAGGCGCGGGTTCTCGATTACTTTCAAAAAGCCCGTGATCTGCTGCTGGAGATTCGGGCCGAGAAAGGACTGAAGTCCAATGACGACCCCGCGAAGCGCAGTGCCCCCGTCTTTGAGGCGGCGCGGGTCAGTGGGCTGGAAGTTGATGCCGCCGAGGCGTTTCCCTCCGAGGAGGCGCTTCGCGAATTCTTGAAGCCGGTTGCCCCCAAAACTCCGACTGAAGCGCTCGCGACGTTTGAGACGCTGCCCGGGTTTGAGATGCAGCTCGTCGCGGCGGAACCGTTGGTCTACGACCCGGTCGCCGCCGCCTTTGATGAGGATGGCAACCTGTACGTCTGCGAAATGCGGGATTATCCCTTCAAACCAGGA
>JAPLOC010000004.1:0-588 GCA_026692825.1 Planctomycetota bacterium
GAGGAAGAACTCGTCGCCGGCGGAGAGACCGAGCGGGCAGAAGATGCGAGCGTGGGCGGTCTGCATGTGCCGATTTGTATCGCAGAAGAGATACTCGGCTTCGAAGATCTTTCCCTCGGTGAGTGATGATTTCGCATCGAGGGGGCAGAGGGCGTGCTCGACCAGGGTGAGTTGGCCGAGGCCGCTGGTTGGCCGACGCGGGCGCACGTGTAGCGGTTTCGTTGTCGAATTGAGATTTGTGGTCGAAGTTGTGTCGTGGGGAGTGGGGGAATTTGTCGGTCTGTTCATACTCTCGATCGCGCTCGTGATGATTGGCCGCGGCGTTCGTCGAGTTTCGCGGTCGATGGTTCAAGTCAGATGAACTCGATAACGCGCCGCGGTGGACTGCGCAAGGGGAAATTATCGGTCTTGCCGGCAGGTTCGAATGGGAGTCCCGCGTGTACGACTGCCGCCCTCTCCCCGCGCACGGCATCGTCGGCCACTCACGACTGGAACGCGGGGACGAGGGGTTGGGGGTGAAGGGGACTTCACTTGGTCGTAGCGGCACGGTCACCGCGCTCAGCCGTTTTCCTGTCGACTACGCGGATT
>JAPLOC010000004.1:597-1632 GCA_026692825.1 Planctomycetota bacterium
TGGGTTGCGCAGTACGAGATTTTTATTGACGACCTTTCGTGTCTCGTGCGAGAGTATCGCCAGAGAAATCGAAGGGTTATTCGGAATTGCCACTGGCAATTCCGGCGGCAGACCACAAATCACGGAGGCAACGGGCAGCATGGCAGTCACAATTTGCTTGATCAACCAGAAGGGAGGTTGCGGTAAGAGTTCCACCTGCTTCCATCTCGCGGGCCATTTCGCGAAGGAGGGGCGGTCCACCCTACTGATTGATGCGGACCCGCAGGGATCCCTCAGTCAAGGATTCTTCGGTTCGGCGATCGTCGAGAATCTGCCGGCGAGCGAAACGCTCGCCGCTTTATTCGACGACGACCAGTTCTGTTCGACCCCCGAGCGTCTGCCTGTGCCGACGAATGTCGCCGGGATCAGTGTGCTTCGTGCCAACCAGACTTTGGCACCGTTCAATCGACCTTCGCCCGAGGCCAGTGGCATGCTGCAATATGCCCTCCGCGATTTCATCGATCGTGTGACCGGTTACGACGTGATTCTGATCGACTGCCCGCCAAACCTTTATCAGTGCAGTTGGACGTCGATGGTCGCCGCTGATTACGTGGTGATTCCTGTCCCTCCTGAAGATTTCGGAACGCAGGGGCTGCGGGTGGTGCACCAGGCGATCGACCAGGCTCAGCTCCTCAATCCGGGCCTGCGACTGCTGGGGCATCTGGTGACCCGCTGCGACAGCCGACTGCTGGTCCACCAGTCGTACGAACGAAAGCTCCGCAGTCTCTACGGCGACACGGTCCTCTCGACCGTCATCTCCGAGGCGTCGGCCTTCAAAGTCTCGCTGGCGTCTCGGCAGCCGGTGACGCACTTCAGTCCCGCTTCGCGAGCGGCTGTGCTCACATCGCAGCTCGGGGCTGAACTTCTCGAACGAATCGGCAGCGACCTTCAGGCACGGAGGGTGGCGTAGATGGCGAATACTCGGCAAGTGCTGGATCGAATTGGAGGCAACCTCGATGAATCGATGGGGGTGCGGGAGCGGGACCTGCGACCGAA
>JAPLOC010000005.1 GCA_026692825.1 Planctomycetota bacterium
ATCTCCCACTGGATTCCATTCTCGGCCATTGAGAATGTCACGGCGGGGGGATGCTGGCACAACTTATGACAAATGAGGTCGAAACGATCGGGACGTGAGGGGTTCTGATCGATATGCCACAGCGCGCCGGCCGACTCGACCAACATCGAGCTGCCGAACGCTTTCGCCAGGGTGACTTTTCCGGCCGTCAATCGCGCGGGGAGAACCGTGAGTGGTGTCACTAGGAGGATCGCCATGTGGCGTTCGAACGCCAGCCGATTGAGCTGATCGAGCAGTGTGCGCAATTCCGACTCGCGCCATTTGGAGACCTGCCGGGGGAGGGCTTCGATGACGAGAAGTGAGACCGGTTCGTGTTCCGGTGAACGCGGTATGGTCAAGTGCGCGGGGGGCAGTTTCTCCTCAAATTGCCACTGGCGCAACAACGGGAAATCGGCCGGCAGGTTAAATGGTCGCTCGAACGGAACTCCCTCCGGACCCGCCGGCTCGACAATGCCGTTGGTGAGACGCAACTGGTCGAGCCGACCTCCAGCCAGCGCGACCAGCCGACCGAAATCGCGTCGCGGATCACCCCCCGCGGTCACGACGGCGACCTTTTCACTGAATCGCTTGCAATACAGCCCGGTCGGCGGCCCAAGACCCGGAAAGGTCGTTCCCGCAGTGACTCGGGCGACAAGGTCGGCAACCAGTCCCGAGAAATCACTTCCCGAAGGAGTCCCCAACACCGTGACCCTTCCCCGGGGAAGCCATCGCTGCCAGATCCAGTCGGGTTCCAGGAGCGACTCTTCGTCGACGCTCCAGTCCAGAATCTGGACCTGCTCAACCGTCTCCTGTTTCGTCTCGGAAGCCGGCGGGCGTCGCTTCCTCCGCCCGGTTCTCCCCGAGTCCGTTGTGTGAATCACCCCTGAATTCATGGGACACCGTGTTCGAATTCCCGTGGAACTGCGTTCGCAAAGTACTCATACGTTTCAGTATACGCGTGTATTTTTTTGATTCAAGTGTGAAGTGGACTTTTTTCAATTCTTTTTGGGAATTGGGGCGGGAATTGGCGATTCAAGGCGGCGAAGAGGCCACGCCCGGCGGTGGCGGGTTTTCGCAGCGGAGGTTGTCGGACGCCTGTCGCGACGACGCTCCGCGGCGTCGCGCCCGACGGCGCAGCCGGCGGCCAGGTCGGTAACCGTGACCCGTCGTTTGACTTCACCGTCGCGCGAACAGCCGTTTCCGATACGACGTTTCAATCTGTCTCCACTCAGTCCACGTCGGCCCGGGACGGGTTCTGCCCCGAACACTTCCCGACTCGCACCGATCCCCTGGATCTGGGACCGATCGGCAGAACAGAGCCAGTTTCGATCGTTTCGACACAGCAATTTCGGGGGTTTGGCCTGTCGAGGTTGTGTAGGGACGTGCGGAGTGGTTCTCGTCACGCAGCAAAAATGCGCGCAGTGACCGGTCGGATTGGGATTGTGGCCCGCATATTCGCCCGCCCGGATCGACCGGGGAGACCGGGCGTTCATCGCCTCTTTCAGGTCCAACGTACGGTTTGGAACAGAAGGAAACGAAGGCAACGAAGAAATCCGGAGGGAGTCGGGGCAATTCTATGCCGGTACACTGAATATCGGTCGCTTCGCGCTCTTCGTTTCCTTCGTTGTCTTCTGTTCAACTTTGAAAGGGAAACAAAGGCGCCACCCAATTCCTGTCGGTCCGGCCACCCCCGAGCCGGGTGACGCCCTCCAGTCAGAAACGGAAACTCTCCCTCCGAATCGTGTCACCGTTCGGTGGACAGCAAGTGACGACTCATTAGGCGGAATCAGTCGTAGATTTTGCGTCGTGGCCGGTGGGTCAAGTGCGAGCTGTCCGTAACAGCTTCCGCTCACGGAAGTTCCGGCGAACTGGCACAGTTTAATCCGACTGCTTTGTGGGTGGCACCGGGGTTTCTAAGTCGAAGACTGGAACCTCGAAGATGACTTCTCTCAAATCGGACTTCTGCTCGAGTCGGACCTGGACTCGCCAGTCGCAGTAGTCATTGATGCGAGTGCGATGGGACAGACCATCCGACGCCAAGCGGGGCTGCTTGCCAGAGGAGGGCAATTTTCCGGGGATCTCGAAGGAGACCGGCAATACGGTTGCCGC
>JAPLOC010000006.1 GCA_026692825.1 Planctomycetota bacterium
AACAACCGTCGCTTCGGCGTCGTCCTTCGGCTTCTTGGCCGCGAGGGCCAGAGACGCCAGTCGCGTCGCGATTTCGTCCGATTCGAAGAACGGCGGCGGACGGTTCTTGGGAGGTGCCGACGACCATTTCCACGCGCCATCCGATTCCTGATGCCGCACCAGATGGTCGACAATCCGGGTGAGTTCATCGGCTGTGATCGCATCCTGACGCGGTATAATTGTCGCGGCCAGGGCGAGGTGAATCGCCGATGAGTTCACCATGCTCCATCCGGGACGTGTGTCGCGGGGCAGATCAATCCGTTCCAGCAGGCGATCCTTCGTCCATTGCACCGTCTCGCGAATCGTTTCCGGCGGAACGTGATATCCGCGGCTTTTGGCTTCGAGATAGGTCCAGACCGTCATGGTGCCATGGTGGCAGGTGGCGCATTGTCGCTCGTCACGCCACTTCACGACATCCTTTTCCAGATAATCCAAGCCTCGCTCGATCGCCTGGTGAGAGCGTTCCGGAATGGTCTTGATCACTGATTCAGGTTGAGTGCGTTCATCGTCGCCAAACACGGTCGCTGGCGGGTTCAGCAGAATCGCCAAGACCAAAACGGCCAGCGCCTGGCACGCAGTCGTCGTTTGCTGTCGCATGGTACATCTTCCGGCGTCGCACGGCGCGAGGTGTAGTTGGCGTTCTGATCGTTCACTCTCCTGGTCATTTCAACTCGTCGAGGCAGCGTTCCACTGCCTTTTCGATCGCGGATTGACCCGGATTGCCGTTCACTCGGCGGCGAGTCGTTCCTTCGGCATCGATCAAGTCATACGCGGGCGTCACTCCCGCATTCCAGTTCGAGACAATCATCTCACGGGGCGCAATCGATCGCCAGTTCAACTGCTCCTTGTCCATCACCTTCTCGAGTAGTGACGCGGTGTCGACGTTGCCGCTGACGTCGATGAGCATGAAGGGAAGATTCCGGCATACTTGCCAACGGAACACGCGACGGGTTTCAGAAGCTGAATACTGACCCGGAGATTGCGATGTCTTTTTCGAAGTGATCAAACGGGTGATCGCGAATCTGTCGCGCGTGACGCGGCAACACAAAAAAGGGCCAGGAGAGAATTCTCTCCTGGCCCAGTCGGGTCGAAATCGCAATCAGGGATTACTCGTCGTCGGCTACCATCGCCTTCATCCAGCTATCGATCACACAGAGTGCGTCGGAAACGGAATGAGGGAAGAGTTCGTCGCCACGGTAGTAGTGCCAATGCACTTTGTCCTTCAGCAGGCAGTCGCGGACCTGCCAAAGGGCGTCCCAGAACAGGTCGGGAAGCTCGCGATTTCGGTACTTTCGGCCGGTCTTTCTGTCAGTCTCCATTGTCGTTCTCCTCAATTCGCTGGACGCCCTGAAAAGAGGGGCGGCGTCCAGCGGGTTCAGTTGCCCCTCCGCGAAGGCTGGCCTTCGCGGCGAAACAAGTGACCGGGCGGCGGAATTTCCTGCCGAAGGAAAACGTCTGATGGTGACAGGGGGAAGTGGGGGCTGCCCGTAGGCAGCCCCGCGAAAACCAGGTGTCAAACCTGTGAGTGAAACCGGCGGAAGACTAGTACTCTTCCGGCAAGAGGATGGTCGTGAACGCACGAACGCAGTCCGTGATGATGTAGAACCACGTTCCCTGGCGAGTTCGGTAACGGGAGAACAATCGGCCGCCGCGTTCCAGCGCGTCGTCGTTTTGTTTCCAGTCGAACTCCTCCAATTCACCCCAATCGCCGGATGCGTGCCGAAACACACATTCGAGCGATTCTACCGGAGGCACGTTTTTCAATGCTCCGGGGGTGATCATGACTCGTCCCAGGCGGAAGAGTGTGTCCGGTTTCTCTTTTTGTACCA
>JAPLOC010000007.1 GCA_026692825.1 Planctomycetota bacterium
AGTCGGGAGCTGGACATGCTCGCATTCTGCATTGATGGCCTGGCGTTTTCCAGTGATCCTCCAATGCAATGATTGAGCCGGTATCAGAATCCGAGACCGTGTCGGCTGACCTGGAATCGGTATCCCATTCACTTATTCCAGATTCAAAGTGTCGGCTTTTGGATGGCCCCAGCCTTCGCGATGGCCCTGGGGTGAAGGCAGGTAACGGATTGGTTCCCCTCGGCAAACGGCACGACGGGCGATACCAATCCCAGGACGGCGGGCACCGCCCTCTGACTCTACATTGATTCGACTCAGTCAATGAAATTCAACTCACGCAGGCCGTTGGGTGGCCCTGGCTTGCGGACCGCGGTGCAGGTAGCCTGGGACAGTCAATATTTCGCATCAAGACGCGATGCCGTCACGTCGCACAGAACATTTCTGGGTCATTCACGACCATCTCAATGATCTGCACCGACTCTTCGCTGAGTTGATGGCTTTCGATCTTCAGTCGGTCAAAAACTGTAGCAACTTGCCGTAGAAACTCACGAAGAACCTTCCGGTAATCGGTCGGCCCATTTGAATCGTTCTTGTCAAATGTCAAAAAGATGGTGAACTCTACCTCTTTGTCCCGCCTGAACACATTGGGGCCGCGAACTACTGATTCGGGAATTCCGGACTTTGCACTCATGCGAAAAATCACGCTGTAGTCTTCCCCATATTTTCCGCAGAACTCGTCCGAGGGAATGACTCGCTTTGAAATCTCCGCACTCAGCAAACGCTGGCAGTGGTGAGAAAACAAGTATTCGACTCCCGGCTCAACGTAAAACTGGGCAACAAACACTTTCATGGTGCACAACTCTTCCTGTTGCCAAGTGGGACAAGCCCTGTGTCTCTGAAAATATCGAGGATCCGATCATGTTCGGCGAGCTTCGCCGCGGACGCATCCGCTGTACGCGTCTCCGGAATTATGCACCAGCACCCCTCCGACCGACACGTAGTACACATGCTCGACATCAACCTCGAGGTTGAAGACCTCGACTGGGGGGCCGGTGCGGGGGGTGATGCGGGTGACTTGGAGGAGGGTGCCGGATTCGCTACGGAGGTTCTCGCCGATTCGCAGGGTGCCGGCCTGGACGCAGTCTTGCCGGACTTCGCTCCAGAACGGGTGGTTGGCAGTGCAGCCGATTGGTTCTTCGACTCCAGTGATCTCGATGTCGATCACCTCCGCCGACGAGTGGGCGAATGTGCCCGTGACAATGCGCCCCTGGCCCGGTTCGATCGGCGGACAAGGTTCCAGCGAAACAAGTTCCGCCCGGCCGACGGCACCGATCTCCGGGAGATCAAGGTGGATCCAGAGTCGTTCGCGGGCGAGACGATCGGAGGCAGGCCCCTCGGGGATTGAGAGTGCCGGGAGGGCGTCGGCGACGGTGGGTCGACTTTGTTCAGAGTTTAAGAATGACCGGTCAACTTCGACGTGCAGTACAGCGAGTTGTTGTCGCGGATGGCTCGATTCGTTCGAATCGCCGAACTCCGATGCGTGTGGAATGCGCTCGTCGTCTGCGGATTCCGATCGATCGAATCGATCTGATTTACGGGAGGGATTCCAAGTTTCAAGGCGGTCGGCGAGCCAATCGACGGGACGCAGGAGGACGACAATGAGAACGCCGCCGTCCGGTTTCTCCAGGCGCATTCCGACATTGACCCAGTCGGCGGGATCGATGTCCGCATCAGTGAGGCTGTTCGGGTCAATCTGAGGATTCCGAGCCAGCACGCGGTGTCCGGTCTGAATATCTCGAATTCGACGGGCGCGGTACCGCTTGCCGTTCGGGCCGGTGACGGCTTCGAGGCGGTCTGCCGGGCGGTTTGTCGAACTGGCGAGGGACAATCGAGGAGTTGACGAATCGGACGTCGGAATCGGGTCGATTGTCTCCGCACCGCCGGACGAGAATGCGACCGGCGCTGGGGTTGGCCGGCTTCGGGTCATCTCTCGGACGTCGTGATTGAATCCCCAGACAATCGTCGCCAGCGACAACCAGACGGTGAGCCAGACGAGCGGTGCCCCCAGCCAACTCGGCTGCGTTGGCGGATCGCCGGTTGTATTTCGACGGTGGTTGGGCAACTTCAACGCTGCAGTTGGGCTGAAGTCCGACTGGTTTGTCTGCAACGGAATAAACTCGTCGGCAAACGCACCCGCTTCGCCAGAATCCAATACGCTACACACCGCCCTGGCGGCAGAAGACCAATCTCCCCAAGCGTTCTCGCCTTGCACATTTTGGAAACGCGTAGCCCGACCGCCTGTGGCGAAATCATCAGCAATGGGCGGTCGGGAGGGGGACATGCTCGCATTCTGCATCGGTGGCCCTGTTTTTTCTAGTGGTCCGCCCAAAATATTGATTGAGCCTGCATAATTTTTCTGGCGGGGTCCATTGGGGCACACTGGCTGCCCGCATTGCGAACCGACCCGCTGCGATCTGTCGAATGCGCCATTCGTCCAGAACCGCGAAAGCGAATCCCGTGCTTGTGGACATAACAAGGGTCTGGTGTCGATACTGGGGGCAATGAGACGTGGTCTCTGAGAGTCTCTCAAATCGCTGGTGAGAATGTTGTCATCCGGTAATCACAACTCGCCTGAACTCGCCTCCTGAAGGAATCTCCGCAGGAAAATGTCGCACGAGCGCTCCCGAAAACAACACGCAGTCTATCGAGGTTATGTGAACGATAGGAAGCTGTTTCGCAAACAATGTCCGATCCTTTGTGGACAACACGACTCGTGGTCTTTTCGACTCCGGATCAAATGCGTCGACTGTTCGCTGACTCCCAGAAATCGAAGTCAAACAACGTACGATACTGTATTGACACCGACTTTCCGCACATCTCGATTTCAATTTCTTCGAATTTCCATCCGGGTTGCAGCCTGCTGGCGGATTCGGCGGCGGCGGTCGGTTGCTGGCGGCCTTGCAGGCGGTTGGTGCGGACGCGGCATTTAGTATTCGGAGAT
>JAPLOC010000008.1 GCA_026692825.1 Planctomycetota bacterium
CACCAATTTTGGCTGAGTATGTACGATTGCGTAACAAATAGAGCGAAGTGGACGAGTCCCACCTGTAACCGCAATAGAACACATCCCATACATTGATGGAGGTTGCGCGTGGTGCGAAGGTTGCTGTCAGAATCGCCAGATGTCCATACGCTGAATAAGCGCAACGCTCCTGCACCACTCCAACCGTACTCGCAATCGCCACAACATTCCAATTGGCATCTTGGGCGGGATACAACCGCTCATTGAGCGTACCGCCGCCAGTGGTGTCACGATTTCGGACGACCAGATCGTCAATATACCGCAGCCCCCAGACGGGCTGCCGCTCGGCCGTTGTCGCCGACTCGACTCGTTCCTCGACCACCTGCCAACCGGTGGAATAGAATAGATGGCGTGTCTCGCTCAGAATCCCGCCAGTGTACGTCTTGCGGGCCACTCGGAACGTCCGTCCATCGTAGGCGTTCTCCTGGACGGTCTGACTCGTCGGCACATCGACCAGCTTCACGAGCCGGTTCCAGGCATCGAACGTCCCGATGTAACCCTTGGTCGGATCCGCCGGCTGCGGAACTGTCGTCATGTTCCCATTTCGGTTGTATGCCGGTGCAGCCCACGCCGAGCCGACCGTGTTCGTCACCCCGGTGAGCTCGTTGACCTTATTGTCAGTGCGCGCTTGCACGAGATCCCAGGAGCTGTTCCCATCCGAGTCTTCCCGAAACCCCTGCCAGTTTCCCGTGGCGTCCAGCGTCCAGCACTGCTCAAACGTCTTCGTTCCGCCGGCGATCGCTGTCTTTGAGCCGTTCAACGTCCCGCGCTGCATATCCCGCAGCCGGTAAATCCCGTCGTACGTGTACAGTTCGTCAAACGCCTTGCCGTAGCTGGCCGCCACCGGATCTTCGCGATACAACCGGTTCCCCGCGCGATCGTAACCATGCTTGATCCTTGCGGTGTCTGCGATAGTCCCGTAGTTGTACCAGCGGCAGTCCTTCACCCGGCTGAATCGATCGAGCCCGCTGTAGATGTCGCCGGTGTCAGGATCGTTCGTGCTCGACAGATCAATCAGCGTGTATTTGATGTCCGGCTCGGTGTAGTCGACTTCGACGAATGCGCCCAGACCGAGATACTGGTACGCCGCCAATTGGGTCGTACCATCGTTGTCAACGAGGGCCGAGATTCGAGAGAGGGCGTCATTGGCTCCGCCCGCCGTCCCATAGCTGTAGGTCAGGACTCTGCTATTGGGATACGTCATCGACGTCGGACGAATCGAATTCGCCGATCCCGACAAGTATGCGTACTGGACTTTCGGAGTGCTGGCCACGTTCACGGCCCCCGAATGGGACTGGTAGTCGGCGGTCACCTGACCAAAGCTATTATACGCGAAGAGGACGTCGTTGACGATAGCGCCCGATCCGACGGTCGCGTTGTCGTAGCTGGTGATGTGCTGAACCATGCCTCGCACTTCAAACGTCTTCTCGATGCGAAGGACGGCACCGTCAACTCCCGAAGCCAGGTTTGTGACGCGATCTTCGGTACCGCGCCCCAGTTTGTCGAAATCGAAGCTGTGAACCGTGCCGTTCTGGTCGGTCTTGGCCGTCACCTGGCCCTGGCGGTTGTAGGTGAATTTAATGCAGTCATCCGAATCGACCGAGTCGGGGTAGACCTCGGATCGCTTCAAGTTGCTGGTGGCAATCGC
>JAPLOC010000009.1:0-765 GCA_026692825.1 Planctomycetota bacterium
GGCTCGCACCCGATCTGCGACTTGGCGATAACGGCGGACGGCCGCCTCCGTTTCGTATTTGTCGAACTGCAAGCCCCCCTTGGCTTTATCCCCCGAGTGGCAGGCGAGGCAGTACTTCGCGAAGAACGGTTTTACTTCGGTCTCATAGTCGGCGATCTTCTGATCGGCCGGCCGAGGTTCGAGTTTGTCGTCCGCGACACACAAGTCGCTCCACTGTCCCACGAACAGACACGCGGCAAGCAACGGGATGGAGGTCCAAAGGCGCATGGCAGGGAGTGGGGTGGAAGGAACCGAACTCCCGCCCANGGCGGAAGTTTTCGTGTTCAGGTTTCAGGAGGGCGCACAGAGGCGACGCCAGCGCGCCAACCCTGGGTGGCCGAGAACCGTGGGGCGTGACTAGAGATTAGATTACGCCGACAGTGGACGAATGTCAACAAAAAAGATCACGGCTTCACAATCGTTCCATCTTTTCGCCGCAACGTCCCCCACCGCATGTCGAACGGTGGATCGTCCTGAATCGGGAACTTCGCCGCGAGTTTTTCGTCAAAGTCGATCCCAAACCCCGGCTT
The DNA here is from genome assembly GCA_026692825.1 of Planctomycetota bacterium. Taxonomy (GTDB): domain Bacteria; phylum Planctomycetota; class Planctomycetia; order Planctomycetales; family Planctomycetaceae; genus UBA10511. The sequence continues at coordinate 570 of JAPLOC010000009.1, forward strand.
GTCCGTCGCGAAGTAGTAACCGTCTTTGAGTTCCGGGCAGCCGGGGAAGACATCCTGCTCGGCCTGATTGAACAGCTTCGCCTCCTGGATCCCGAAGTTGGGGGTCGCCAGGTCGAGATGCACGTTGCAGGCGTGTCCCACCGGCGAAACGTCTCCCGGTCCATGCCAGGCGGTCCGGACCGAAAAGAACTCGCAC
>JAPLOC010000009.1:802-6110 GCA_026692825.1 Planctomycetota bacterium
ACCTTCTTCGCCATGGTCAGCCCACCGACTTGCGACACGTGAATCCGGATGAAATCAATCAGCCGACCCGAGACCAGGTCGACCCATTCATTCGGGTTGTTGAACAGTTCTCCCATCGCGAGCGGGGTACTCGTTTGGGGCCGGAGTGTCTTGAAGTAGCCAACATCTTCAGGCGAGAACGGATCCTCCATGAAGTAGGGCCGAAATTTCTCGACGTCTTTGACGAGTTGAATCGCGAGGATGGGGGGAACCCGTTCGTGAATATCGTGCAGCAGTTCGACCTCGTCACCAATCTTTTCGCGAATGTGCGCGAACAGTTTGGGAACGAGACGCACGTAGGGGGCGGGTTCCCAGGTATCGACCCGCCGATTGAGAGGAATGTCGTCTTGAGCCTGCGGTCCGCCGGTCGCCCCCCCTTTGGGACCGCCGGCTCCGTAGGTGGAGAGTCCGGGGACTTCACATTGGATGCGAACGTGGCGGTACCCCTCGGCCAGGAATTTGCGAACTTGGTCTTCGACATCCTGAAACGTTTTGCCGGCGGCGTGGCGATAGGTGTCGACCGCTTCCCGACACTTTCCCCCCAGCAACTGATACACCGGCAAGCCGGCACGTTTGCCCAGAATGTCCCACAGCGCCATGTCGACGCCCGACAGCGCATTCCCCAGCACTGGGCCGTTGCGCCAGTACGAACTGACGAAGACCGACTGCCAAGTGTCTTCGATCCGGGAGACATCTTTGCCAATGAGGAACGGTTTGAGGAACGTATTGACCGCTGTCTCAACCGCGCGGGCCCGCTGGGTGAACGTCGCGCACCCCAACCCGTAGAGACCCGGTTCGTTGGTGAGAACCTTCACCACGACGAGTCGAATGTTGGCGGGTGCGGTGAGAAACGTCTGGACGTCTGTGATCCGGAGCGGCGGAGTGCCCCGCGAGGCCTTTTCGGCGATTGTGTCGGGTCGGCCGTCGGCGCCAAAGGCGGCTTCGGTGAAAGCGGTCATGGCGGCGGCTCCTGTTCCCAAGGCGGCGGATTTCAACCAGTGGCGACGATCCATGAGCGACTCCGAGTTGAGCGAAGCAGGCCGGGTCGGCGTAACGCGGACGCGACGCGGTCCGCTCGTAGTTCGGCGCGGCCGCCCGGTGCAGGTGGGATTCTACGCTGTCCCCCGAGGGGATTGCGACAGACTGCCACTTCGCCACGCGATGGGTTGATCTTGGGATTGCCCGAACCTACAAAGATCACGCAGCAGCCGAATTGACCGCGATCTAGCCGGGCGCTAGAATCACTCGCTCGTCGGCGCAACCCATTTCGCTCATTCGGCGAATCTGCGACGTACGGGTTCGAATCCACAACTTCGGTGTCGAATGCGTGATGGAAACCGAGTTGGGAATCACGTCTGAGCAGTTTCAACCCGAATCCATCGCCCGCCCCTCCGATCCTGACCAAGCGTTGCAGGCAGGCATCGTAGCCCGTCCCGATGTCGCAATCGGCGATCTGCCGCTCGTGACGGAAGCGGAACGGCGGCAGTTGCTGATTGAGTGGAACCGGCCCGACGATCCGCCGCCCCCGAACGTCTGCGTTCACGAGTTGTTCGAACAAATTGTCGAACGACATTCCGACGCGCCCGCCCTGGTATTTGAGGGCCGGCAGTTGACGTACCGCGAGGTGAATCGTGTCGCCAACCGGATCGCCCGGCGGTTGATCGAAGCCGGTGTCGGCCCCGATCGGCTGGTCGCCGTCTGTCAGCCGCGTTCACTGATGCAGATCTGCGGATTGTTGGGCATCCTGAAGGCGGGGGGGGCGTATCTGCCACTCGACCCGCAGTTGCCCGAGTTGCGATTGCGTCAGTTGCTGGCCGACGCCTGCCCTGTGGTCGCACTGGTCGATGTCGACAGCCAGCATCGGCTGTCGCAAGCCGGGGTTCCGACGATCTGTCTGGACGATCAGATCCTGAGCGATCGGGAGCCCTTCGAGGCGAATCCGCGAGTCGACATGAGTTGCCTGTCGCTGGCCTATGTCATCTACACCTCGGGTTCGACGGGGATTCCCAAGGGGGTCGAAATCCCGCACCAAGGGGTCACGCGACTGGTGCGCGGGAACGATTACGCCGACTTCGATTCCTCGTTGCCGGTGGCCCATCTGGCACCGCTGTCGTTCGATGCGTCGACGTTTGAGATTTGGGGTCCGTTGCTCAATGGCGGACTCTGTGTGCTGGTGCCCGAGGGAGCGCCGGATCTCGCCCGTCTGGAGACGTGTCTGATAACGAACAACGTCCGGACGCTCTGGCTGACGGCGTCGCTCTTCAACATGATCGTCGACGAGCGTCCCCAGACGCTGCGGGGAATCCGACAACTGCTGACTGGAGGTGAAGCGCTGTCCGTGCCCCATGTGCGGCGGGCATTTTCTGTTCTGCCGGAAGGAATTCGGCTGATCAATGGCTACGGCCCCACCGAGAACACCACCTTCTCCTGTTGTCACGAGATCGTCCAGGTGCCGGCTGAAAACGCCGCCTCCATTCCGATCGGAAAACCAATTCGGCAGACGCACGCGTATGTCCTGGATGACCGTCGCCAGCTGGTTCCCATTGGCGTCGCGGGAGAACTGTTACTGGGAGGGGCGGGGCTGGCCCGGGGGTATCTCAATCGTCCCGAACTGACGGCTGAGAAATTCGTGGTGGATCCGTTCAGCGACCAGCCCGGGGGGCGGCTGTACCGCACGGGGGATCTGGTCCGCTGGCGGGCGGACGGGAACCTGGAGTTCCTGGGGCGGATGGACCATCAGGTCAAACTGCGTGGGTTCCGGATCGAACTGGGAGAGATCGAGGCGACGCTGGCGCGGTATCCGGGGGTGAAGCAGGCGGTCGTGGTGCTGCGGGAAGATCGCCCAGGGGACAAACGTCTGGTGGCGTATGTGGTGATCGAGTCGGCGGCGGCTTCGTTCAACACCGCCGAGCTGCGCGGCCACGTGCTGCGGGCGCTGCCCGAGTACATGGTTCCCTCAGCGTTTGTCGTGCTCAACGCCCTGCCACTGAACCCGAACGGAAAGATCGATCGGAAGGCCCTGCCGGCCCCCGAGGTCGAAGCAGTGGAATCCGGCGACGCGTTGGTCGCTCCGAGTACGCCGGTGGAAGAACTGCTGGCGGAGATCTGGGAAAAGGTGTTGGGCCGGGAACGGGTCGGCATTCACGACAATTTCTTCGAACTTGGCGGGCATTCGCTGCTGGCCATCAAGCTCATCGTGCGGCTGCGCGACGCGTTCGGAGTCGACCTTCCGGTCCGGGCCCTGTTCGACGCCCCGACTGTCGCGCGACTGGCGGCGGCCATTGCGGAGTACCGTGCCGATCGGGCGAGTATTGAACTGCCCCCGCTGGTTCCCATCCTTCGAGATGGACCATTGCCGCTCTCGTTCGCGCAGCAGAGGCTGTGGTTCCTGGAGCAGCTCGAAGGAGAACTGACGGCGTACAACATCAGTGACGCCCTGCGGTTGCGGGGAGAACTTGATGTCGACGCGCTCCGACAGGCTCTGCAAGAAGTGGTGCGGCGGCATGAACCGTTGCGTACGGTCTTTATTTCTCCGGAAGGTCAGCCGATGGCGGTCGTGCTGCCCCCCGGCGACCTGGAGCTTCCGCTGATCGACCTGGAGAGTCTCGCGGCAGAGGAGCACGAGGCGGCAATCGCCGAGCGCCGCCGGGAATTCGCAAGACGACCGTTCGACCTCAGTCGAGATCAGATGCTGCGGGGCATGCTGCTGCGGTTGTCCGGTCGGGAACACCTGCTGCTTGTGTGCCTGCACCACATCGCTTCGGATGGACAGTCCCAGGAACTGTTGTGGCGGGAACTGGGGGTGTTGTACGGAGCGTTTGTGCGGGGAGAGCCTTCGCCGCTGGCCACGTTGCCAATCCAGTACGTGGATTACGCCGTCTGGCAACGACAGACGTTGCAGGGTGCCCGGCTGGAGCAACTGACCGAGTACTGGCGGGGGCAGCTCGCGGGAGTGAGTGTACTGGAATTGCCGACCGATTTTCCCCGGTCGGCGGAACCCACGTACCGGGGGGCGGAGCTGGAGTTCGTGCTGGGGGCCGATCTGGTCGGGCAACTGGAAGCACTCAGCCGGGATGCCGGTGTGACGCTGCACATGACGCTTCTGGCGGCCTTTCAGGTGCTCTTGTCGCGATACAGCGGGCAGGTCGACATCGCGGTGGGGGTTCCGATCGCGGGTCGGAATCATTCGGCGCTGGAGCGGCAGATCGGGTTCTTCGTGAACACGCTGGTGCTGCGCAGCGACCTGTCGGGGAACCCGACGGTGCGGGAGTTGCTGGAGCGGGTACGGGGAGTGTCCCTGGGGGCCTACGACCACCAGGCTCTGCCGTTTGAAAAGCTGGTCGAAGAGCTGCAACCCGAGCGGCACCGAAACCGCAACCCGCTGGTCCAGGTGCTGTTCCAGCTTCTGGATTTCGGCGACCGAAGTCTGGAACTGGCGGGACTGGACGTAATCCGGCAGCCAGGGGATGGTTCCCAGGTTCGGTTTGACTTTGAGGTGTACCTGTGGAGGCATCCCGACGGCCTGCACGGCACGATCATGTACAGCACGGACCTGTTTCGACCGGAGACGATTGTTCGCCTGGCGGGGCATTTCCAGGTATTGCTGGCCGGGATGGTGGCCCATCCCGATCGTCCGATCGGCAATCTGCCGTTATTGACCGAAGCCGAGCTGCGACGGGTCGTTGTGGAATGGAACCAGACCGAGAGCGATCTCTCTCTCGACGGTTGCGTCCATGAGTTGTTCGAAGAGCAGGCCGAACGGACGCCGGACGCGGTGGCGGCGGTGTTTCACGAGCAGGCACTGAACTACCGCGATCTCAACCGCCGGGCCAATCAACTGGCGCATCATCTGATCGGGTTGGGAGTGGGCCCCGAGGTACTCGTGGGCCTGTGCGTGGAACGCTCGCTGGAGATGTTGGTTGGCGTGCTGGGGATCCTTAAGGCGGGGGGGGCCTATGTACCGCTCGATCCAACCCTTCCGGACGAACGGCTCACCTTTCTTCTCGAAGACACCCGAGCGTCACTCGTCCTGACGCAACAGAGCCTGAATGAGCGGCCCTGGCTGCAAGCCGTGCGGCGATTTTGTCTGGATTCCGAGGTTCTTCCCGCAGAACTTGACGGCAACGCCAACCCGAAACAGAATCGTTCGACCGAGCAGTTGGCCTATGTGCTGTATACATCCGGCTCGACGGGCAGACCCAAGGGGGTGGCAATGCCCCACGGGCCATTGGTCAATCTGGTGCGTTGGCAGCGGGACAATCTGCCACTG
>JAPLOC010000010.1:0-1137 GCA_026692825.1 Planctomycetota bacterium
TGAGGATGCCGCGCGCAGTCAGCGCGGACAACGAGACCGGCCGGGCTTCCTGAATGGGGCGCCAGCCGTCTTTGGTCAACTCTGTCTTCCCGGGCGTGATCAGCGGAGCGAGCAACCGTCTCATTTTGGGGAAGTCGGCTTCGAATCGGCGGATGAGCTCACGTTTCTTGCGGGCCGCGTCAACAGCCCTCAAGAAGTCTTTCACTTCCTCGGAAGCGACATCCGCGTCGTTCTTGGCCCGTTGCACATCGATCTCGCGTTCCGACTGCTTGCGGGCATTTTCGGAGGCCAGTTTTTTCTGTTCGGTATCCAGCAGATTCTGTCGATCGGCCGCTTCCGCCGCGTCGCGGACCTTTTTCAGTTCAGCCGCCTGAACGGCGAGATAGTTACGGATTCGAACCTCGTCGAGTTCGACGAGAGCCTGACCGAGGGTTTTTTCGCTCGGCCGATCGGATTCGGAAAGCGAATCGAGCAGCAGTCCCAGTCCGGCGTCATCGGACTTCTGACTGCGGAGTGCCGAGTCGGCGTTCGTGAGGATTTCCTGCACCCGCTCCCCGAAGGCTGCCTTTGGTTCGATCTTCAGCGACCGGGTATCGAGTCCCTGCGTCACGACCTCGTCGATGTCGCGAAGTTGTTGACTCCAGGATTCGAGTTCGTCGACCGTGACCCGGGGTTTCGCGGCGAGGGGGGCAAATTGTTCCAGCAAGGTGGCATTCGCCGCCAGCTTTTTCCCCTGCTCGGAAGTTCGAAGTGCCGCCAGCCGACTGTTCCATTTCGCGGTCAACGATTGGAGTTCGGCGATCGAATTGGTGGCTCGGTCTAGCCGTCGCTTGAGATCTTCCCATTTTTGACGTGACAGCCGATTCTCGCTGGCAGTTGCCAAGGCGGAGTTTTCCCGGGCCGATTGTTCCAACTGTCGGTTGGCCTCGGCCGCTTCGATCGCCGCCTGTTTCGCAGCGTTCGCTTCAGGATTGCCATAAAATGATTCGAGAGGAAATTTGTGTCCGGTTCCCCAGAGCGTCGCAATAATACCAGCAATGAACAGTCCGACACCTGCCAGCGGCCACGCGAAGTTCGGAGCGTTGAGCTTGGAATGCGCGGGAGCCGCCGACGCGACGGGGGATCCGGCAGTCGGCG
>JAPLOC010000010.1:1237-4533 GCA_026692825.1 Planctomycetota bacterium
AGTCATGCGGTGCCTTCAGAAGCATCGGGATTGCCGCCGGCGGACTTCCGTCGGTCGCGGTCGGCCTTCTTCTTATTCCGTTTACGCCGCTCTTCGTCGCGACGCTGTTGTTCGGCACGTATTCGGTCGAGAAAGTTCATGGAATCGGATTCGTCGGCCGCAGGTTCCGGTTCCTGTGGAGCGTTGGTTGCTGCAGATCCTTCCGGTTCCGAGGCGGTCGCGTCACCGTCGGCAGGCGGAGGGGGGGACGATTCGACCGGAGCCGTTGGAGCTTCCGGGCGAGAGGATTCTGATGGGACAGGATCGTCCCACGGGTCGGGAAAACCGCCACTCTCTTCGGGCCCGGTCGGATCGGGAACGGTCCGGGGATGCAGCACGCGTGACCGTCCGGCGGGTGCGACCTTTTGGCTGTCCAGCGTGGGAAACAGCGTTTCGGAATTCGCTGCCGGCCAAGGGGTCTCAAAGCGGTGCTGATAGACTTCGACGGGGAGGTGATAGACCGAATCCATAATGAACGGAAACCCGCCGAACTGGGCAAAACCGGCGCTCCGGCGGAGCGCGGCGATGGACCGGCCCGGGGCGTCACCCGCCAGCAGAATGTCGTTGAATCGGAGTCGCGGGGAGGCCGATTCCGAGAAGCTGCGCGTGTCTTTCGAGTAACCCCAGAGAAGTCCGGGGAGGAGATTGATGACGGCGGGATTGACCAGGGTTTCGCCCGAGGCGTCGCGGAGTTCTTCAATCTCCTGCTGGTCGGAGACCGAGAAATGCTGTTTCCAGCGGGTATTGGCTCCCACGGCCGAACGAATGTTGGCATCGGTCGTTTCGAGGTCGGCGCGAGACTGGTTGGAAAGGATCAGGCCGATGTTCATGCTGCGGGCGGTCTGCAGCAACAGTTCCAGATTGTTGGCGACGATCCGCTGAAATTCATCGATGAAGACGAAGGTCTGCACCCGGCGACCGGTGTGCGACTGGGCGGCCGCGAGCAGTGAATAAAGTACCAGTCGGGCGATCTCGGCAGCGGTGCCGGCGCCGGTGGCGGAGGGAAGGCCGAAGTAGATTGCCTGCGGCTGAGTGAACACCTGCTGGAGATCGATCGCCGCGTCGAGTACGGCTGGCGGGGTCTTGTTGGCGGGGGAGGCATTCAACGGCTGGCAACCAGACAGCCGGCGGACCGACGATTTGGCGTTGGTGGCGGCCCGCTTGGTTTCGGGGTCGAGGTCAAAGCGAGCCGATCCCGCCAGGTATTCGGAGAGGGCGGCGAAGCTGTCGGCGGTGGAGTAGTTCTGGAAGGTGTACTGCAGGAGTTCGAAGTTGGCGTCGCCGAAAAACTTGCGGCCGTAATCGGTTCCGTATTGCAGACCGAGGGCGTTGGTGAGGACGTCGGTTCGCTGGGAGTCGGCCAGTTGTGAGAAGTAGCTCTGACGGAGGGGGTTGAAGGCATAGGACGAACGATTCAGCGCGGTGGTGAACCAGCGAAACCGATATCCGGGATGCCGCGGGTCGGCCGACTGCCAGCGGTGACTGACGTCAACGGACTCCTGCCGCATCGTTTCGAGGATGGCCTGATCGTCCGCCTTGAGGTCGATGACAATGACTGAGCAGTCCCCCCGACGGAGGAGCTGGGTCATCAGGGGCAGAATCCCCAGGCTGGTCTTTCCCGAGCCGCTGTCCCCCAGGATATGGGCATGTTCACGGAATACGTCGCGAGGGACGAGAATCGGCGTGTCGTCGAACGCGTTGACACCGAGCAGCAGGCTGTTTTGTTCCGTGGGGTCTTGCGAGTTCTGGAGCCGGGCGACGAGCCCGTCCCAGTTCGCGGTGTTGAAGACCCGCTTGCGGTGCGTGCCACGGTCCCAGGCCGCGAGCGCTCGGGCGGCGACCACAAAGACGCCGGTCGCGATCAATGCCGTTGAGAGCAGGCCGAGCTTCATCCAGCGGAAGGCGAGTTCGGCGATCACGCGGGCATAGACGAACAAGCGCGTATACCAGGGAGCCATCAGGAATTCCGCTGGCGACGGAGGATCCTCGGGATAGAACGAATACGAGTCGGAAGGGGTTGTCGAGGGAGATGCGTGCTTCGGAAGCGGTTCGGGGGTCCGGGAGGCGGTGTCCAGGATGATCTTTTTCTGGAGATACTCGTCTTGGTCCTGCGGCGAGAGCTGTTCGAGAAAGTGCTTTTCAACGGTGGAGAGTTTGACCGGAGTTTTGGATTTGTCGCCGGCAACCGTCGGTGACTTTCCGGCCGATGAGGACTGGCCAATCGGCCCCCCTTCCAACGTGATTGGCTGTGGCTCGCGTGTCGGTCTCGACTTCGGCGCCAGCGCCTTCTGTGCCTGGAGTGTGCTGAAGACGATCAACCACAGAAAGTAGACAACCGTCAGCAAACGTCGTCGACCGGGGGCGGGACCGGCCGGCGTGGTGTGAACTCCCAGGGCCCGGGTGTTGCGGATGTTGTAGCAGTGCCAGTCGACAAAGCCCCCCCAGAGCGCTTTTATCAGGGCGAAGATCGAAGCGGGGGATCGCCCGTAGAGCAGGGCGAGGCCGATTTCGAGCAGCAGCGTGGCACCGATCGCCACGGCGGCAGGGAGTAGAAACGTCTGCAACAGTGCATCGGGATCCCGGGGACGTTCGGGAGTTCGCCAGAACCGCAACCAGAATTCACTGAGGGCGAGACACAGTCCGATTCCCAGCAGATACCCTTCGGCACCCCGCAACGGTTGTTGAATCGCCGTGAACCGCTGACTCCAGAGCCGGCGGACTTCGAAGGCGGTCTGACGTTCGGTCGGGGCGGCGGTCGCGATGGAGACGCCATGTGCGGCAATGCTGTCGGCGAGTACGACGACTCCGATCGTGGCGACCAGCAGGGCCGCCAGAGTCAACGGTAGTGCGGACATCAAGAACAGCGCACAGAACATCGCGACCAGTGCGATCGCCACTCGAGGGAGCAGGCTGGCCCAGGGAGTCAGGTGGTATGCGAGGTAGGTGACGCAACAGGTGAAGCCAAGCGGAACGAGGGCGATGGAGACCCGAACGTCGATCCACATCAGGAAGGCGATCGGCACCGTCAGCAACAGCGTGTAGAAAACGGCCGTGAGGGTGCGAGCCTGCGAGGCGGAGAACGATTCGGAGACGACCGGGTAGTTGAACTCGGGGGTGACGTCCGTGGGGAGGCGGTCGTGCTGCAGTGGATTGTCGACCGACTGCCGGAGCGTCTTGTGCCAGCTCTTGGAGAAGAACCGTTTCAGCCAGGGATGGTCGGAATCAATCATGGCGGACCAGCAACTGCCGAAGCTCGG
>JAPLOC010000011.1 GCA_026692825.1 Planctomycetota bacterium
CCCACGGCACAACGGAGACCGACAAACCTGACACGCCATTGAAGCCTGGTCCCGTGCGGCGGCACCGAGCTACCGGCGGCCGCGGCCAACGCACGCTGGTCGAACACGCACTCTGCCCCCTTGACGCAAAGTCATCACTCACCGAGGGAAAGATCTTCGAAGCCGAGTATCTCTTTTGCGATACGAATCGGCACATGCAGACCGCTCACGCCCGCATCTTCTGCCCGCTCGGTCTCTCGGCCGGCGACGAATTCTTCCTCTGGGGATTGCTCGGCATCACCCTGGCGACAAAGGACGCCGACCACGAGTTCCACGCCACCCCGCACTACTGCCTGCGGCAACTGGGCCTCATCGACCAGCACGCCCGACGCGGCGGCCGACAGTATCAGCAATTCACCGACGCCATCGAACGACTCTCGGCGGTCCGCTATCAGAACGACCGCTTCTACGACCCCGTTCGAGCCGAACACCGCAAAGTGAGTTTCGGGTTCCTCAGTTACAGCCTGCCGCTCGATCCCCAATCGAGCCGGGCCTGGCGCATCGTCTGGGACCCGATCTTCTTCGAATTCATGAAGGCGGCCGGCGGGTACCTCTGGTTCGACCTCGAAACCTATCGGGCGCTCGACCCCGCCACCCGCCGGCTGTTTCTGTTCCTGTCGAAGGTTCTCTCACGCCGTCGGCACACGCTCCGCCTCGGTCTGCGTCACGTCGGCGTGAACATTCTCGGTTTCTCAGCCACTCTCGAAACGAAAGATCTCAAGATCAAAGTGAAACGCTGCGTGCAACGGCTCACCGAACTGGAAGTCGTCGCACCTCCAGGTGCGGCGATCGAAAAGCTGGCCCCCGGCGAATACCGATTGACTGTGAATCGCGGTACCTATTTCGATCGGCGCTCCCCGTCCGCGGAAACCGCCACCGTGAAGGAATCGCCGCTGGTGGAGCCGCTGACAGCCATCGGTCTCGATGAAGCCAGCATCACCCGATTACAGCGTCAGTATCCCGATCGGCTGCTTCGCGAATGGGCCGACATCACCCTGGCCGCCAAAGAGCGGTACGGCCCCGGGTTCTTCAAACGCAGCCCCCAGGCATTCTTCGTCGACAACGTGAAGCACGCCTCCCAGGGGAACCGGACACCCCCCGACTGGTGGCACGACCTGCGAAAGGCGGAAGAGCGTGCGCAAGCCCCCTTGCCGTTCGCCAAACTGCAGGCCGCGTTCGTCGGTAAGAACTTCGAACCTGCTGGAAGCGATCAAACCCCAGCAGCAGCCGATTCAAATCGCCGCTTCGATTCGCTCCGGCACGAACTGGCCGGACAACTGGTCGCCGAAGGAACACCTAAGGCTGTCGCTCGGCAGCGGGCCACACAGATCGCTCGGGCACAGGTCCGCAACCAGCGCTCCACCGCTCGCCAGTCACTCGAACCGATCAAAGACCTCCTTCAGAAATTCACTTCCGCGTGAGGCCGCTGTTCGCGCGCCAGAAACTGACTCAGATTCTCGGCCTCACCCCATTCGCCAATTCGTAGCTCAGAATCCTGCGCCGCCCAGCGGCTCCGACAAACCGCGTCCCATTCCCCGCCTTCTCCCTCGAATCTTTCCCAACAAGCAGATTCCCCGGTTTGCTTCAGTACCAGATTTGATCCTAAATACTTTGGCGCACTATCGTTGAGATCTACAATCGCCCAGTATCCACAGTCAATCTGCCCACTTGGCGACGGAAGCCCAACACCCTGCCTCCGCAAACCGCGACGCGGCAGACACGCCGCGAATTACGATCCGCGACGCCAGAGACACGCCCCAACTGAAATCCGGGCGACGCAATAGACACGTCGCATTTTTTTCATTGCACGATACCGGCCATGCGCTAGAATTGCCGGCGGCGGTCGGATGTCGGATGTCCGACTGCATGTTGTCGATGAAGTCAAACGCGCTGCTCCGAGTTCGGCGGAAATTCGCCGGGCCAGGGGTGGCAAGCAAGTCGGACTTTGGTTGGCAACCGCACCCGGTAAACCCGACCTCACCAGTCGGGCTAAGGGGATGGGAGTTACGATCCATCGCGCGGTTGGCTCGTAGAG
>JAPLOC010000012.1 GCA_026692825.1 Planctomycetota bacterium
AGAGACTGTCCGGCTTTCGACCCCGATTTTCTTAGGGGTTTTCATGGATTGGCGGAGTTGAGTTTTCGCATATTGGCCTGGACGAATCTTTCCTCGCGTGGTGAATTCCGCGTTATTGTCGGGATGCATCGCATTGAACACGGAGGTTCACAATGGTCAATTGCTCAGAGGGTGATTGCCTCGCACTGCGGCCGCGGTTTCAGCCACCGCCCCTCACGAAGGATTCGGCGGAATGGAAGTGCCTTGATTCGCAGGTTCCGCCCGAACACGTGGCACGAAGGATTGTCGCGGCCATTGAGCGGCTGGATCTGACTCCCTTGTTGGCTTCGTATTCGGGCCGGGGATCTCTGGCTGTTCCGCCCAAACAGATGCTCGCCGTCGTACTGATCGAGAAGCATCGCAAACGACAGTCTCCGGGCGATTGGTACATTGACCTCAAGGAGAACGTCGTACTCCGATGGGCGGGCCTTGGCATCCGCCCGTCTCGAAGCGTTTGCTATGAGTTTCGCGATCGTCTGGGCAAGCATCTGGAACAATGGAACAAGGATGTGCTGTGCCAGGCGAAGGCGGTTGGAATGACCGACGGGACAGACGGTGCCATCGACGGGAGTTCAATCGCCGCGTGTGCGTCGCGACAGCGACTTCTGAATCAGGAGCAACTCAACTCACGCATCGAGAAACTGACCGCGAGGTGCGACCAATCCCAGCCGACTGAACAAAACGAAAAACCGCCTGCCTGGATGGCTGCGACCGCCGACGGTCGCAAAGCGCAACTGAATCGCTTCGAGCAGGCGGTTGAAGCGTTACAGCCGCGCCTCGACGCCAATGCGCGGCGGATGCCCTCGCTCCGCCTTCCGGTCAAACGCGTAGTTATCAGCCCCAGCGATCCGGAAGCCGCCTTGGGGCCCGACAAATTCAAGGTGTTTCGCCCGCTCTACAATGCGCTCTTCGTCAGTGACATGAACAGCCCTTTGATCTTGTCGTACGAAGTGTTCGATCACGGCCAGGACACTGCGCTGCTGGAACCCATGCTGCGGCGTACCCGCGATTTTGTTGGACCCCAGTTCCACCGGGTGGTGGGTGACTCGGGATTCGTGACCGGCACCAATCTCGCGCATTGCGATGCGGCGGGAGTCGAACTGATCGGTCCCTGGAAGGAAAATGACTACACAAAGCGGAAGCAAAAGAAGCAGGAGAAATTCGTCAAAGACAAATTCCTCTGGCTGGAAACGGACCACGCGTACCAATGTCCCGCAGGACAACGTTTGGAGCGAATGGGATCCGAACGCAGGCAGCGTGCGGGCGATCAGGAAGAGACCCTGGAACGATTCGGTTGTCGCGCCGCGACGTGCGCCGCGTGTCCCCTGAGAAGTCAATGCACCGATAGTCGGGGAGGTCGCCAACTCCGCCGAAGCGAACATGAACCACTCATCGAAGCCCATCGCGCGAAAATGAATACCCCCGAAGCCAAGGCGACGCAAAAGAGACGTGGCCAAACGGCCGAGCGCGGATTCGCAGACCTAAAGGAACACCGCAATCTCCGACGAATCACCGGCCGGGGCATTGCGTGTGCTCGAACAGACGTCGGACTGTGCGTCCTGACCAGAAACCTGCTGACGCTGCACGACCACCTGACAACGGAATCGCCGAGCGCGGCTGCCGCCCCATGATTTCGCCTTCCAAAAGCCGGACAGTCTCTTCAACTGGTGGAAAGGGGGCCACTCACAATCAACCCAGCCGGCATTTTAGCCGGCTTCCATTGTGCGGCTTCAGCCATTCGGCTGCTCCGCCGACTTCGATCGGAGGATCATTCCAGTTCCAATGGCTGAAGCTGCCAATCGGAAGCCGGCTGAAGGCCGGCTGGATCGGCGGAGTTTGCCCTGGTCCACCAGCTCAAGCTGGTGGCAAAAGGGGAGTCGGCTGAAGCCGACTAAACACTCCCGCCTGCGGCGGATCTGTGCGCTGTGCCAGCCCCGTTGGGGCTGCCACACACAAGGTGGCGATGTCGGATGCGAGTCCAGCGGCGGATCTCCCGGGCGGGTACGGCCACAACTTTGACGCACCGATCGCGATTCTTCGCAAACCTCCCCGGTCCCCGCAGTACCCACCGCGAATCCACGTCCCAGACGAACTCAAAACCTGCACGACGACGCCGTGAGAATCCAACACAAGTTCGATTCCCTAATAGCGATTCTTCGCAACCCTCTCCGGTCGCCGCAATCCCCGCCCCGAATCCACCCCGCCGCTGATCCCACAATCTGCACGCCGCCGCCGCGTGAATCCAACACAACTGGCCCGACTTCGACCTGGAAACCAACCGCCCGCTGACCTGGCGGAGTCCGAAATGACAGCCAGATCGCACCCCCTGACGGGAACGCGAACGACGTGGACGGCGCGGTTTCAGGCGGCATTGCGGTGATTGGCGGGGTGCCGGAAAATGCCTCACGCTCAGGTTTTCGCAGGGGAAGCCTGCCGGTTTGAGTCGGCTCAAGCCGACTCATCCCGACCGCCTGCGGCGGGAGTGGCATATTTTCCGCCGCTCAGTCTGCTGGGAGCCAGCGCGGAATTACCCCAGCAACTCCGGAATCGGCTTTCCATGGTCAACGATCGGCGTCGGCCGACCGGTAAAATCCTTGATCGCCGTGTTCGCCGAGTCGATTTTCAAATGGTGATAAATTGTCGCCAGAAAATCCCCCGGACCGCACATTCGCTCGACCACATCTTCACCCCGGGAGTCGGTTGCGCCAATCACCTGGCCCGGCTGGATTCCTCCGCCTGCCCACAGATTGGAAAACGCCCGCGGCCAGTGATCGCGGCCGGGCTGCTTGGTGCCGGCCGGCGCGCTCGCGTCGCCTCCTCCCGTGCTGGGAGAATGCTCAATCCGCGGCGTACGACCGAACTCACCCGTCACCACCACCAGCACCCGCTTGTCGAGGCCACGTTCAAACACATCTTCGATCAGTGCCGTGACCGCCTGATCCCACGCGCCGGCACGGAACTGCATCGCTTCGAACACGTTGTGGTTGACCGCATGGTCGTCCCAGTTCTGCACCCGGCCGCACAATGGGCCAGAGAGACTGGTCGTCACCACGTCGACCCCCGCTTCAATCAGCCGGCGGGCCATCAGCAACTGCTGACCCCACGCGTTGCGACCGTAACGATCGCGGGTCTGCGGGTCTTCCCGGGTCAGGTCGAACGCTTCCTTCGCTTTGGGATTGGTCAGCAGGGTCATCGCCTGCGTCTCGAACTCATCGAGCGCCGCCAGCTCCCGCTGCTGATCGAAAGCGCGTTCGAGCGTGTCGAGATTCTGCCGGAGTTTCGACCGCTGATCGAGTCGACGGACTTCGCCCGGGTTCGACAGACCGATATTCGGTACCGAAAAACTGGGCGCGTTCGGGTCACCATTCACAGTGAACGGGGAATACGCCTCTCCCAGATACGCGGGACCGTTGTATTCCAACGGTGGGTTGATTCCGACATACGCCGGCAACGGGGACTGCCTGGGACCGGCCTGAGCCCGCATGTAGTTCGCGACCGTCATCCAGTCGGGGAGGCGGGGTTTGGGTTTGTCTCGCGTGTCGGGGTCGCCCGACAGCAATTGCATCGAGCCGGCGGGGTGTCCACCGGCGGTCTGACGCATCGACCGCAGCACGGTGAATTTGTCGGCGATCGCCGCGTGGCGCGGCAACAGCTCGGTCAGCTTCAGTCCCGGGACTTTCGTGTCGATCGGGCTGAACGGACCGCGATACTCAGCGGCCGAGAACAGCCCCCGGGTTGCCACACCATGATCACGGCGGTCTTTTCCCGGCTTGACCCGCTGGTCTCGGCCGCGTTCGCCGACTGTTGGGCGCGCAACCGCAGGATGCCCGGCAGGCTCAGTGTGGCGAAACCCGCGAGGCCCATCTGCAGGAAGCTGCGACGCGACCCCGTCTGGTTCCACGGACCCGGGCAACGGGACGAAACGCTGGGCTGTGGGTGGCTCATTTGGACTCCGTGGGTTGGATGCGAACGGAAATCGGCTCAGTGACGAGGATATCAACGATATCTCGCGGCTGCGCGGTCTCGGTGGCTCGTTTGAACTGTTCGTTGGTGGCGGCGAGAGCGGCGGCGGCCCCCTTCTGCTTGACGGCCAGCGCCTCGAGAGCGGCGGTGTCCCCGGCGAGTTTTTTCGCTTCCTCGGCCAGATTCGCAACGTCCTTCTCGGCTTGCTGTTGTGCCAGTTTGGCGAGGTCGATCTGCTCGGGCTGGTGGCGGTACTTGGCGACCGCGTAGCCCACAAACGCGAGCTGATGATCGCCCGGCGGAAGTTTCAGTGCAGCCAGATCGATCACGACTTGCGAACTGTCGGCAGTCAGCGGAACCTCCAATGTGGGAGCCCCCTCAAAGCCCGCGCCGACCGGTCGGAGTGGAGCCGACGCGCCGGAAAACTCACTCCGCCGTGTCTGCGTGTACGCGATGGTGAGTTTCTCTCCCACCTTCGCCTCGATCACGCGGCCGGCGGAAGGAGCGATGGTGATGGGAGCGGTATCGATTCCGCCGACAGAAACCGGCACGTCGGCCGACAGTCTCGGCGCGGGAATCTCACCCCATGAATCGGGGATCGGCCACGCCACTGTCGCGACCCGGCAGGGATGCGACACCGCTTCGCCCTGAACTTTGCCCTTCGCGGTGATCGAAGCGAATGCCACCGATCGCGGAGCGGTCGCCGACGCCGTCACCAGCAACAGTCCCCGGTTTTTTCCCGCGGGGATCTTCAGTCCCTGCGCGGAAACCCCTTCCGGCAGACCTTCCATCACCAGGTCGATGTCTCCGTCGAATCCATCGCGACGGAACGCCACCACTTCCATCGCCACCGTCGCGCCCCGTCGCAGAGCGAGCGGCTTCGAAAGAGCGGCCCGGTCCCCATTCCGGAGTTCCATGTGCAAGGGCCAGGCGACGACTGCGAAATCGGGCTGGGCTTTGCGGATCACCAGCCGATAGACGTTGCGCGGATCGTTCCGGGTGCCGCCAAACAAGTCGGTCAGATGCAGGCGATACAGGCCGTCCTGCGGAATCACCAGCTTGCCGAGGAAATCGGGCGAGCCGGCGTTGTAGGGAGGGCCGTCGTACGCGTAGCCATTGCTCGACACTTTGACCGGACTGGGAATGTCGGTGAATTCCACCACTTCAGTCACTTTTTCCTCCGCGCCCGAACCGGTGACGAGTTCGACGAACGCCGAAGGATCGGTTGGCAGTCCGAATCGCTCCGACGCGATCTCCACCCACCATTCCTCTCCCTTTTTCGCCTCGAATTCAAAGATGTCTGAATCGTCGGCGGGGAAGAAGCTGCCAGCGAGATCGCAGGGGAGCGTGATTCTTTGTGCTTCGGCCCGGTCGTCGTTCGGCTCACGCTCGAACGTGACCGGCTTCGCCGTCAGCCCAACGGGTGGCCACGAGTAGGAACTCACTCCACTGGTCGAGGGATGTCGTACCAAGGGAACATCCGGGGGCAGTTCCCGC
>JAPLOC010000013.1 GCA_026692825.1 Planctomycetota bacterium
GCAGAAACTACCGCCAGAGAAAAGGACTCTTGCGTTGAGTGGTGGCCGTTCCCAGTATTTTGTCGTTGAGGAGTTAAAGGCATTTTTGCCTTGTGCCGAAAGTCAGATTCCTGGACTCAGTGTGGTTGCGACGAACGCATTCATAGAGCCCGTCGGCAGAACAAGATACTCCGCAACAACACTTGCGGATTCGATCGTTAGTTTAACCGGTGGTCAAGCGATTCATCCGCCTGTTGACAACAGCCGGGATGTCATTCGAAGATACAATGCGGCTCTGGCTCAACCTGGGGTGCGACTCGCATTGATTGGTGCTGGCGGAATCACTGATAGTTTCGTCGCAAATAACGCTGGGACAGTTGTCAATCACCAGGGATGCCAAGGCGACCTGGCAGGCATTCCAGTCGACAATGGTTTTCAACCCATTCATGTCCAGGGCTTGAACGACGTCTATCGCCAGCGACTCACTCTTGATCAAATTCGGAACTGGGCAAATGGGAATCTTACAAAAGTGTGGTTGCTCGTTACCCAAGAACAGAAGAGTCAGATTACCGATCTAGTACTTAGACAACAAAAACGAGTGGTGTCTCGCGCGTATCTTTCCGTTGAACTGGCGAACCAACTGCTCCGTTCGCACTCGTCCGGATCCGGGGTGCCCGCGACGTCAAGCCCGACGCAAAAACCTCCCCAAGCAGCCCGCCCCCGAAAGTCGACCAATAGATAGGGTGTTCGCAGATCCTGTTTGATTGGCTGACCATCGAAATGGCCAGTATTCACACCGCGAAATTCCATCGGGTTGACGGTCCCGCCTCGCCCGATTTTCGTCTCGCGGTTGAAACGTATCAACTCCCGAGATCCTGGGCCCGAAGATCGGAAATTGTATTGGGAATTTCGAGTGGTTGTCTCTTGAGAGACGGGCGGGCCCGTCAGGAAGCGGTTTCCGGAAACCGTTTCCTGACGGAACCTGTTCGAATTCTATGGCACGACTGTTGAGTTACGGGTTGCGGCCGCAAAACCCGGCGGCTGACGCCCAATGCCACTTACTTTAAGAAATTTTCCGCCACCCCAACGATTGGCATGATTTTTGCGCCTGGGTGACAGGTCTTCCATTTGTCTGGAAAACCTGCCATTTTTGCAAGGAGGCGCCATGCCGCACCGTCCCGCCAGCGCCGACGGTCCGTCGGTCGACGAACTCGATTCGGTCGCTCAGTTGATTCGCTCGGTGATGGAGACCTCGCCGCGAGACCTTGGTCTCGATTTCTCCGAAGGTTCGACGAGCCAGATGGTGTACACGCGGGGTGTCACGCTGTGGATGCTGATTTTGCAGCGTCTGGGCGGCGGTCAGACACTCGATGAGATCGTGTCACACATTGTCGGCGATGCGCGCGATCTGTTGCCCAACAACAAACGCGTGCGAGAGCGCACTCTGTCGGAGAATTCCGGGGCCTATTCCCGGGCCCGCAAACGCCTGTCGCTGGATTTCATTCTGGCGTTCTCTCTGCGGGTCTGCCAGTACCTGGGCCAGATCAGTGAACCGTTTTGCGAGGGTCGACGCGCGTTCCTCATCGACGGCACGACGATCACACTGCCGCCGACCGCAGCGTTGCGGAAAGCGTATCCGCCGGCACCCAATCAACATGGCGAGTCCGTCTGGCCGGTCGCCCAGTTGATGATCGCCAGCGAACTCCAAAGCGGCTGCGCCATGCTGCCGCAAATCGATCCAATGTACGGCGAGAACAACGCCAGCGAAGCCCTCCAGGCCCGGCGGATCCTCGAGCAGTTGCCGGCCCGTTCGATCGTTCTGGCCGACAGCGGTTTTGGGATCTACAGCGTCGCCTATCATGCCGCCCGCTGTGGTCACAGCTTCTTGTTTCGCTTAACCGGCGTGCGTTTCAAAGCGCTGCGTCGCTATGCCGAATTGATCGACAAAGGCCCGACGCACGAGACGTATCGTTGGCAATGGACTCCCAGCGTGAAGGATCGCCGCAGCTATCCCGAATTGCCTGCGGATGCCTCGCTTGACGTCCTGGTACACGAAGTGCGCATTCCCGGCGATAAGTCACTGTACTTGGTGAGCAATCTGGATTGGGACGGCCCCACAGCGGCCACCGCCTACCAGCGTCGGTATGACGTCGAGTTCGATATTCGCGACCTCAAGGTGACAATGGATGTGGAGAACATTCGGGCCAAGAGCGTGGAGATGTTCCAGAAGGAGCTGTACACATCGATTGTGGCGTACAACCTGGCGATGCAGTTTCGGCGTCAAGCGGCGAAACTCGCCGGAGTCCAGCCGCGTCGCTTGAGATTCAAGGGAGTGTGGACGACGCTGAAACACCGCCTGCTCCTGAAACCGTCGTGCAGTCTCGCCGAATGGTTGGAGCGCTACGACGAAGCCCTCGCCGTAGCCGCGAAGAAAAAACATCCCCAGCGGAAACAGCCCCGCGACTACCCGAGAAAGGCGCACACTCGGCGACAGAAATCCACGAAATTCATGAAAGCTCTCCGCAAGAAAAACGACAGCGAGCCTCCGTCCACGGCGCCAAAGTAAGTGGCATTGGGCTGACGCCGACCGGCTCGCCATTTTGGATTCGGGTATCGCCATTTTGGATTCGGGGTTCGGCAGGATCACTCAGGCGTCGCCACCGGTTCCGGACGCTCGGCTTCCGCCCCGGCGTTTCCGTCGTCGGTGGGCTTCTCCCCGGGCGTTGGTTCCGCTTCGGCAGGCGGAGTCGATTCCGGTTCGGGCTTGATTTCCGGCTTCGGCTCCACCGGTGCGGTGCCC
>JAPLOC010000014.1 GCA_026692825.1 Planctomycetota bacterium
AAGCTGCGGGCATGGCGAACCGACCGTCATCGGAGAGCGATCACGTCTCGGATCCGGTGGCCGGATTTCAAAATCGGCCAGAGGCGCCCACCGGGAAAAGCTCGGAGAAAGACGTGGTCTCGGAGCAAACAGCGGGCTCGGCGAACCGACCGTCATCGGAGAGTGATCGTGTCTCCGATCCGGTGGCCGGAATTCAAAACCGGCCAGAGGCGCCCACCGGGAATTTGTCGCAGAAAGAGCTGTTTGACGCCGTGCCACGACAAGTGTTCGCTCAGTGGGACGATCCCTTGGGGAACCCCCGTGATCTGTCGCGGATAATTCAAAACCCGCCAGAGGCGCCCACCGGGAAAATCACGGAGAATTCGCAGATATTGAAGGACGCGCTGGAGGGTGAATTGGGGTCTCTGAAAATGGTTCCGATGGTGGTCCAGCCAGTGACGAAACGGCCTGGAGTCACAACGAGTTTATGCAGCGAATTTCACGAGCTGATCGTGCAGTTGCTGGACCGTGGCTTGCAGGCTCAGAGGATCTGGCAGGATCTGGTCAGTGAGCATGGCTTCTCGGGCAAATACTCGAGCGTGCGGCGGTATGTCGCGAAGCTAAGAGCGCATCGTCCGCTGCCGTTTCGTCGGCTGGAGACGGAACCGGGCGTCGAAGCGCAGGTGGATTTTGGCCAAGGGGCCTGGGTGGTGGATCCCCAGGGAAAACGTCGCCGCCCCTGGGTGTTTCGCGTGATTCTGTCGCATTCCCGGAAGGGCTACAGCGAGGTGGTGTGGCGACAAAACACCGAGACGTTCATCAATTGCCTGGAGAATGCGTTCCGCTACTTTGGCGGCGTTCCCGAGCGCATTGTGCCCGACAACCTGAAGGCGGCGGTGATTGAAGCCGATTGGTACGACCCGGAGATTCACCCGAAACTCCAATCGTTCGCGGCACATTACGGGACCGTGATTCTGCCCACGAAACCGTACACGCCACGACACAAGGGCAAGGTCGAAGGAGGGGTGAAATACGTGCAGAGCAATGCCCTCGCCGGCCGATCGTTCCAAGGTCTCGAAGAACAGAACGAATACCTGTGGCGGTGGGAGTCGCAGGTGGCCGATCAGCGGATCCACGGGACTACGAAACGGCAGGTGCGGACGCTGTTCGAGGAGCAGGAACGCGGGGCTTTGAAGCAGTTGCCGGCGACACGCTTCCCGCAGTTCCGCGAAGAGCAGCGGGTCGTGCATCGAGACGGCTACGTGGAGGTCGAAAAGGCGTATTACGCGGCACCGCCGGAGTACGTCGGACGGACGGTGTGGGTGCGATGGGATTCGCGGCTGCTGCGAATGTACGACGATCGCTGGACGGCGTTGTATTCGCACGCGATCACCAAGCCGGGGCGGTTCCAGACGTGTCCCGGGGCGGTCCCCGCGGAGAAGGTGGCGGCGGTCGAGAAAGGGGTGCAGTCGCTGTTGAAGGAAGTGTCGCGAATCGGGGCGAAAACGCGAGATTGGGCCGACGCGATGGTGCAGGCGAGAGGTGTGCAGGGAGCACGGGTTCTGGTTGGGTTGAGGTCGCTGACGAAGCAGTACTCGGCGGACGAGATCGAACGCGCCTGTGAGGTCGCCCAGGCGAGTGGCTCGTACCGCTTGAAAACACTGCGGGAACTGTTGAAACACAAGGTGGAGGTGCAGCAGCGGCAATTCGAGTTTACGCAGGAGCATCCGGTGATTCGTCCACTGACGGACTACTCGCTGGACACGTTGTTCGAGTTCCGTCGCGATCGCGCGACACAACCCCGTTCCCCTGGAGACGAGCCATGAATGCGAGACTGACCGAGATCCTGAAGCAACTGCGACTGTCGGGCCTGGCCCAGTCGCTTCCCGTGCGATTGCATGAAGCGACGTCGAATCGGTTGGAACACGCCGAGTTCCTGGAGCTGCTGTTGCAGGACGAGTTGCGGGTGCGCGAACACCGTGCGATGGAGCGAGCCACAAAAGCGGCGGGGTTCCGGGATCAGAAGACCCTGGAGGACTTCGACTGGGACTTCAATCGCAGCATCAAGAAGAAGCAGATCTTCGACTTGGCGACGGGCCGGTTCGTGCGCGAGCATCGGGACGCGTTGCTGGTTGGACCGCCGGGCGTGGGGAAAAGTCACATCTCGCAAGCGATCGGGATGTGTCTGATCCGGGCCGGCTGGACGGTGATGTACCGGTCGATCTTCGATGCCGTCCGTGACCTGCTGCACGACGAAGCGTACGAGGGACACGACAAGATCCTGGCACGGTACCTAAAGCCGGACCTGCTGATCCTGGACGATATGGGGATGAAGCAGTTGCCGAAGCGCTCGGGAGAATGGCTGCTGGAGATCATCTTGCGACGGCACGAGGTCCGCAGCACGCTGATGACGAGCAATCGACCGCTCGAAGACTGGGGGAAGCTCGTCGGTGACGTTCCCTCGGCGACGGCGATCCTGGACCGCCTGTTGCAGCACTCCGAGGTGATCCAGATGACCGGCAAGAGCTATCGGCTGCGAGGGCCCCAGCGCGATCAGCCGGAACCGGGGCAAAACGACAAGAAAACTCAAGCCGACAGCCCTGAAGAGACGAACTGAAAACCGGCCAGAGGCGCCCACCGGCAGATGAGGCACCTCGGCAACCGTTCGGAACCCAATTCCCGCCACCTTTCACCCCATCCTCCCTGGCCGGTTTTGGGGCGCCCATGAGTGGCCGGTTTTGAGGCGCCCAGTGACACGGAAAACGCGAAGTCATGACGCGACAGCAGGTTGCGTTAATTTGGCTCTCCGAAAACAAGCGCGCATTGTTTCGAAGAGGGTCTCTTTCGGGGAGCTGATTTCTGTACTGCGGAAACGCGGTACAGACGAGTTCACAGAAAACGCCGAGAGGTTCGCCTCCCGGCGTTTTTTCGTTTCCGCCACTCCCGCAGGGGTTTGCGACGTTTCCGGGCGGTTGCCGTGCATCTCTGGTTTGGGAGAGACTCTCTGGGGATCGGACGGAACCCACCGGGTCGCGCTCGCACCCTGGAATCTCGCCCCGAAACTCTCGGACTCTCGCGTTAACAGCGGTCTCGGAGTTAACAGGCGGGTCGCGTTCGGCCCCCACTTTCGGAGTCGTCACTCCACATTCGGATGGTCGCCCACAAGCCGCCCCCCAGTAGGATCAGCGCGAATAACGTTTCGATTCTCAAACGAATCTCCAGGCATGCCGAATTGTGTTCGTAATTCACCAAGGCAATTGCGGTAGACGTTCAGCCAGGAATGCCAATCCACCGCGCCGGGTTCGGGAGAGACAGCTTGGGAAAGAATCTCCGGTCGCAAATCGCCCGTGTACCGATCAAAACTGCCAGAAAAGTATTTAGTGAACAATTCTGTATCGGCACGTCGACCATACAGTCGCTTCAGCCTTCGGAAAATCTGAGTACCGACTTGGCGGTCACAGGTGGCGTCGCAGTCAGACGATTCAACAATCTTTGCGATTACCGATTCGTCGGCGTGCATTTCCACATAAAGCACAGCCTCTTGAAACGACTGACTTCTGCGACTGGACACATCATCCATCGCCTGTTGTTGTTCATCCTCTGCAAAGGGAAGCTCCGGAAACGCTCGTCGCTTGGTGGGCTGACACAGAAACATGTCTGGCGGTGGAAGTGGAACAGCCTCGGAAAATGAGGTCCCCGAAAGCACACCGTTGACCGCTCCAAAGGCAAATGCACTGCCTCTCCAGTTGTTGCACACCCTGAATCCGAATGGATCGAATCCCAGTACAATCCATACCACGTCGATACATCGGCATGGGGTGTTGCCTGCAACGAACAAGATGTGCTCAAACGGTGTTAGCGGATGTGGAATTCTCTGGCGAAGATCCTGATACATTGGCATTCGCTCGTACTGTTGGCCAAGCGAGAAACGGTGGCATCCTTCCGGATCGAGACGTCGCGCCATTACCGCTTGCCGAACAAAGTCGCGTACCCCTTCCAACTGCGGATGCCGTGTAAATCGATCGTGAGAAGCCTGAAGCAAATGATCAAAGGTGAGCAGCGTTGACTTCAGGGCAGCCACTTCGAGATCGGCAAATATGACTGGCGATGCATGATAAAATGTCGTGCTTTCAGTTGAGCGTACCGTGGAAAGGAAAAGGTTATCAGTTCTCCCGAGTTGCTTCGCCAGACTGATCAAGGGCCGAGAGTGCGCCGCCACAGCTGCCAGCGGCCGTCCAGTCGACTTGTCGCGGTCAATTATGGCTAGATTGCGACGCAAAACGGCACCTTGATCCAAGACTAGACCGTGAGGATCACCGGGCACTGTGATATCAAGAAACCCCGGTTGATGTTCTGCGGACAGCAACGGCGCAAGAACATTGAGGATCATTGCATACGGAGACTTCATTGTTTCATCGAGATATACACCGGAGCGTTCATTAAATGCTGTACTGCTTACTGCCCTGGAACGAACGCGTCCTCCCAATCCACGCGGAATCGTATGTTCTTCCTTGGTGTCTTATCTCAAAATGTAGAGACTGTCAACCCGCCTGTCCTCCGCAAGACAGCGTTCCAGTCGCCAAGCGTCGGTCGCTGTAGGCTGCCGCGGCGTCGTGGCCGTCTAATTCGTCGCCAGCGTGTCGATGTGCATCATCCTCCCCTCACGCAAACTGGCCCAATCATGGTGTCGCAACAGGCCAGTCAGCGCACAACAATTCCGCCTGCCGAAGCACCGTTTTCACTGCTTCTTCCTGCAGGTCGGGTGGGTAGCCGTAGTAATTCAAAATGCGTTTGACAATCACCTTGATTTTCGCCCTGGCACTTTCGCGAAGCGTCCAGTCGATCGTCGCGCCCTTGCGAACCTTCGTAATCAGTTCCGCAGCGATCAACTTGAGCTTGTCGTCGCCCATCGCCTGAACGGCCGACTCGTTCGTAGACAGGGCGTTGTAGAACGCCCTTTCGTCCTCGGACACTCCCAGTTCCGCACCGTAAAGGTCAACACAAATGCGTCGGCTCATGGAGAATATCATCGGCGGCGCGGTCGCGGAGCCAACCAGTTGAGGAGCGTTTTCCAGCCCGACGTGTCGCTGGCTGGAGTCCAACCCTTACCTTGCTCCGTGCGGAGAAATCCGACGACGAATTTAGATTGTCCTGCATTCGGATTGGCTCGGCACCATTCGGTCAGCCATGCCGCGACGTGGTCAAACTCCGCAGGCTGTCGCGTCGCGCGCAATACTTTCGCGGCCAATGGTGGAACCTGTTTCTTGACTCGATGTTTCATAATCCATTCTGCCGCGATAAGAAGCAGTGAGTCGTCGTCACCCCCCGCATCGATCCAATTCTCCAATCGTCTGTCCCAGTCGGAACGCAGACGATGGGTCGGCAGCGTGAGCCACTCGTACCCGAAATGACGAAGGCGCTCACATTGGAGCGCCGTCATCGACTTTCTGAGTTCGACGAGCCGTTCCCAGACGAAAGTCCAGTCAATACGGTCTTGATGTCCCGCCAGCCAAGCGACGCCGCGCGAAACCAATTCGTCTCGCGTCATTCTCGGCTGTAAACTAGTGCCCCGGCACTTCTAGGAATTGGGGTTGACTTGCTCTGGAAAAATCGAGAAACCTCCTGTCAACAAGGAGGTTCTGATGAACAAGAAGTACATCGTTCGGTTGTCCGACGCGGAGCGTCGGACCTGTGAGGAATTGGTCAAGAAACTGAAGGGAACCTCGCAGAAGGTTCGTCGCGCTCAGATTCTGCTGAAGGCGGACGCTGATGGTCCGGCGTGGTTGGACGCAAAGATTAGCGACGCTTTTGATTGTCGTGTCCAGACGGTTGAGAAC
>JAPLOC010000015.1 GCA_026692825.1 Planctomycetota bacterium
AAAGCCCCTATCATCGCGGGCGGATCCCTCATTCGACCCTGGCCCACGAAGCGGAAAGTCGCGTGTGTGGCGATCTCGTCCACCTGGAATTGGTATTGGACGCCACGCTGCACATCTGGGAAGCATGGTTCGACGGTCGGGGTTGCGCCATCAGCCAGGCGGCCGCGTCACTCCTCACCCAGATGATTGAAGGGAAGTCTGCTGTCGAACTGCGCGGATTTCAGAGCGACGATATGCTGGCACTGCTGGCGGTCCGGCTGAGTTCGGCACGTCGCGGCTGCGGATTATTGCCGTGGGAGGTGCTGCAGTCCCTCCTCGAACGCTGGCCGACCGCCCCTCCGGCCCCTCCCTAGCCAGGGCGCGGCCTTGTACCCGGTTCGGGCTCCCGCTCGGGGTTGGGATCGACCGCTCCCGTTGGTCGCTGGCGGAGTTGCAAGAGAGTGGGGGTTGGGATGTTTTGAGATTCGTGCGAGGGTTGGTTGTGGGAAATCGTCGTTCGCCATCGCGGGATGCTGAGGGAGGTGAATCGTCATTGGATGTGGCGGCGATTCGTGCGGAGTTTCCGATTCTGGGGCAGTGTGTGCGGGGAGAGCCGCTGGTGTATCTTGACAGCGCGGCGACCAGCCAAAAGCCACGGGGGGTGATTGCGGCGATCCAGCGATGGGAAACAGAAGAGGAGGGGATCGCTGGTGGTGATTGTCATGGTTCGTACGGGGGGAGAGCGGTCGATGCGGTGGCGTGTGTTCGCGAACAGGTCTGCCGTTTTCTTCATGCGGGCGATCCAGATGAGATTATCTGGACTTCCGGAACCACCATGTCGATCAATCTGGTCGCTCAAGGCTGGGGACGCCGGTGGTTACAGCCGGGGGACGAATTGATACTCAGCGAAATGGAACATCATGCCAATCTGGTCCCCTGGCAACAGATCGCCCGAGAGCGGGGGGCGGTTTTACGGTACATCCCACTCACGTCCGACGGGCGGTTGGACCTGTGCGAACTCGAAAAGTTGCTGTCGCCACGCACGCGCCTGGTCGCCACCTGCGGGATCTCCAACGTACTGGGGACCATCAATCCGCTGCGTCAGATCGTAGAATCGGCCCGCCGTTATGGTGCCCTGGTGTTGGTTGATGCCGCCCAGTGCGCTTCACATACCCCCTTGGATGTGCAGGACTTGGGGGTCGATTTTCTGGCGTTCTCTGGTCACAAGCTGTACGGCCCCACGGGAATCGGCGTCTTATGGGGACGCCGAGAATTGCTGGATCGGATCGACCCGTTGCTTTGGGGTGGTTACGAATATCGTGAATTAGGTCGCGATGGATGGGATTCAGCGGCAGTGATGGAAAATCGACCCGCGAGATTGGAAACCCAGGGACTCCCCGTATCCTCGATTGTGGGGCTGGGAGCCGCGATGGAATTCATCGAACGAATTGGCTGGGAGTCGATTACCAGACACGAGCGCAAGCTCACGGAGTTGGCCTTCGACAGCCTGTGCGAAATCCCAGGATTGGAAGTCATCGGCCCCGGTCTCGGGGAACGTGGTTCTCTGGTGAGTTTCACAGTCGAGGGGGTGCATCCCCACGATCTTTCGGAAATCCTGGATCGCCGGGGCGTAGCAGTGCGGGCTAGACACCACTGCGCTATGTTACTGCACGATCTGTTGGGGATCGCAGCCACCACCCGAGCCAGCTTTGCGATCTACAACACACCCGCCGAGATCGAGATTCTTTGCGCGGGGATTCGCGATGCTGTTCGACTGTTTCGCAGGATCTCGTGAGCCTCCCCTATGTCACCGCAGCCAGTCATTCTTCTCGATCGGGACGGAACGATCATCGTGGAGCGGCACTACTTGGCAGATCCGGGAGGCGTGGAGCTGTTGCCTCACGCGGCGGCCGGGCTTCGGCGACTGGTCGAAGGGGGGTACCGGTTGGTTGTAGTCACCAATCAATCGGGGATTGCCCGCGGAAAATTCACCCCAGCCCAATTGGCTGCTGTGCATTGCCGACTGGAAGAGCTTCTGGCGGCGGAAGGTATCGAGTTGGCGGGAATCTACGTTTGTCCGCACTCGCCCGGCGACGGCTGCGGATGTCGTAAGCCCGGGG
>JAPLOC010000016.1 GCA_026692825.1 Planctomycetota bacterium
TCCTACACAGAAACTACCTAAACCCAATATCAGCCTACAGTGAAGGTTCATGGGGTCTTTCCGTCTAGCTGCGGGTACACGGCATCTTCACCGCGACTACAATTTCACCGGGTCGCTGGTTGAGACAGTGCTCCAGTCGTTACGCCATTCATGCAGGTCGGAACTTACCCGACAAGGAACTTCGCTACCTTAGGACCGTCATAGTTACGGCCGCCGTTTATCGGGGCTTCGGTTGCGAGCTTCAGGCCTTGCGGCCCTGACCCTCTTCCTTAACCTACCGACACCGAGCAGGCGTCAGACTCTATACTTCCTCTCACGAGTTCGCAGAGTCCTGTGTTTTTAGTAAACAGTCGCTAGAGCCGATTTACTGTGACCCCCGGATGCTTGCACACCCAAGGGCACCCCTTCTCCCGAAGTTACGGGGTCAATTTGCAGAGTTCCTTAACCAGCGTTCTCCCGAGCGCCTGAGGCTACTCGCCTCGCCTACCTGTGTCAGTTTTAGTACGGTCGCCATGGATTCAAACCCTTCGGGGTCTTTTCTTGATTGTGCTTCAGATGACTTCGTGATCGTAAACGCACTCGGGGTTGCCCCACGAGCTGTTCTAGCAGCCCGATCACCATCCACACAACGTCCTCCCGTCAGTATCCATGAGCGGCGCAGGAATATTAACCTGCTCTCCATCGTCTACGCCTTTCGGCCTCGACTAAGGGACCGGCTAACCCTGGGCGGATTTACCTTCCCCAGGAAACCTTAGGCATTCGGCGGGCAGGATTCTCACCTGCCTAATCGTTACTCATTCCGACATAATCACTTCCAGAACCCTCCACCGCTCCTTCCGGTACGGCTCGTGTCTGTTCTGGAACGCTCTCCTACCGCTCTTGCGAGCCCGCTGCTTCGGTAATTTGCTTACTCCCGTTCATTATTGGTGCCAGAATACTCGACCGGTAAGCTATTACGCACTTTTTAAATGGTGGCTGCTTCTAAGCCAACATCCTGGCTGTCTCCGTATCTTGACATCCTTTTTGACTAGGCCGAACTTGGGGGCCTTAGCAGGCGATCTGGGTTGTTTCCCTCTCGACCCTGAAGCTTATCCCTCAGGGTCTGTCTCCCGAGTTAGTCGTCATGGTATTCGGAGTTTGGCTCCGCAGGATAGCCGGGTAGGCCTCCAAGCAGATTCAGTATCTCTACCCCCATGACGTAGTGACTCAAGGCTAGCCCTAAAGCTATTTCGGAGAGAACGAGCTATCTCCCGGTTTGATTAGACTTTTACTCCTCCCCACAGGTCATCCCCTAGTTTTTCAATACTAGTGAGTTCGGTCCTCCACGCAGTCTTACCCGCGCTTCAACCTGCCCATGGGTAGATCACCGGGTTTCGCGTCTACCGCCACCGACATTGTCGCCCTGTTCAGACTTGGTTTCCCTTTGGCTACGGCCCGTAAAGCCTTAACCTTGCCGTTGACGGTAAGTCGTCGGATCATTATGCAAAAGGCACGCCGTCACCCTGTCTTGCGACATAGGGCTCCGACCGCTTGTAGGCGTATGGTTTCAGGTTCAGTTTCCTCCCCTAACAGGGGTTCTTCCCACCTTTCGCTCGCGCTACTTGTGCGCTATCGGTCGCCAGTGAGTACTTAGCCTTGGGAGATGGACCTCCCTGATTCAAACCAGGTTCCACGTGACTGGTTTTACTCGGGTACCGTCTAGAGTCGATTCGCTTCCGCATACGGGCCTGACACCCTCTATGGATCTGGTTTCAACCAGATTCTGCTGGCAATTCGATTTTTTACTCATGACGACGGCCCCACAACCCCGGTCGGCCGAAGCCGTCCGGTTTGGGCTTGTTCCTTTTCGCTCGCCGCTACTTGGGAAGTCGAGATTTCTTTCTTTTCCTGCGGCTACTTAGATGTTTCAGTTGACCGCGTTGGCCTCGTGTACTTATGGATTGGGTACACGATCATTCGGGAATCCCGGGATCAAAGCCTGCTTGACGGCTTCCCCGGGCTTATCGCAGCCTTCCACGCCCTTCATCGCCTACTGGCGCCTAGGCATCCCCCATACGCCCTTAGTAGCTTGACCACAATGATCTTAGTCTCTCGTAGACCCCATCTCGTTTTACCGAGACGTTCGCCACTTTGACACACGCTACAACTGTCGACTCGCGTCGACAGATTGGTGTAACACACCTTATTCCTAAGAGTCGTTTTCTGACACGCTCAGCTTCGCTCATTTAGACCACCCCCTCACCTCACCGCCTCCCACTCAAGGGACACCAACCAACCGTTTCCGGTCAGCCAGTACAGCCAGGCTCGCGAGTGATCCAATCAAAACGATGCATTGCGCATCGAGATTAGATGCCACTCTTACCGCTGCCGAATTGTCAAAGAACAAAGCCGCAAAACCCGTCCGCCTTCCGGCGGCAGCTTTGCGGCACCAACCCTAGTGGGCTGAAGCAGGTCCGACTCAAATCGGAACTGCTTCAAACCACGCACTCGGTACCACAGACACCGTTTCGCGTCGACTGGTCGTCGCTGCGAGAGGTGCATTCTAGGGATCCTTATCGGCGTCGTCAACCAACTTCTTCCAGTTTTTTTGGCTGGTTGGTGAATTGGTCTGTGGTCGGTTCTTAACTTGTTATTCGTGAACACCTTGTGGCTATTTCGTCCGATCGACCCCGTTTCAATACAACTCTCTTCCTGTCCTGCGACGCCGCGTGGTGCTGAAGTTCCAGCGCCCGGCCGTTGGTCGCGGTTCCACGGCTCCCGAGCTTGGAGTTCTGTAGTCAAATCCATGGAAGTCCCGGTGCGGCGGTACGGGACCGGATTCAGAACAGGAGGCCTTGTTGATTGGAAATGGTAAGGGAATCTCGCGGCAACCTGAAAGATGTTTCGTCGAAACTGGGGGGCTCTGTCGCCCGAGACTTCGCTGGGTAGTTTCGTAAACGTGTTCAAAATCATATCCGGTTTTGTTGGCGGTCGCTGCGACGGCCGACACGGCGTGTGCCGAAGTGCGTCGTGGGGGCCAACGGCGGGTGAGGATCGACCTCTCGCTTGTTGGGCGTCGGGAGATTCCTTGCGTCGCCGAGACAACCGAAACCGTCATGCGTCACACCAATACATTGGACACGGGGCCCATGCCTCCAGAATCCCAGGGGGGGGCTGGTGGGGACAGAGTCGCCCCAGCTTCTTCCCAACCGCTTGGTGGCTGGTATGGACTTCGCAGCCTGGATTCCCAACGCGAACTTGTGTGAAGAAGCTGGACAGGGGGCCTGAGCGCCAAATGCCTCAATGGGTGCCGTGCTTCAGGATCGCTTTCATCGGTTTTCCCGGTGGCCCGCGCATGGATAACTCCACGGAGACTCAAACCCGCCCCGAATTCAGAGACATCGTGCCTGACCCGCTTGCGTCGGAAAATCGACGCACAGTAGAATCACTGGGGCCTTAGAAGGACGCTGGGGCGGGTCTACGAGGGATCGTGTTCCCTGCCCGTTTGCCGCCAACCGCCTCATGATGTTCCCGGGTTCGTATTCGCCAACCGCTGCGGGCTGCGGTGTCTGCCACAGGAGAGGGGCTTTTTCATGGGCGTAATGCGTTTTTTGGTGTATCCCGAATCGGTTCTCCTCGATTGGCCCGAGGTCCATCGCGGCTCCATCACCGGGCTCGACCAAAGTGCCTGGTCGACCCGGATCGACGTCGAAGGCCAGACCGTCGTCTGCCGACGGATGAATTCGGATAGCGGAAAATTCAACGTCGCCTGGCCGGTCGAGGGCTTCGGTCGCCCCGTACTCACCACGGCGAATCTGCCCGAGCGTCAGGAGCCATACGTACTGGTCGTCGAACTGGCCCGGGGCAAGATTGTTCAACTGAGGAATCAACTCGCCCAGTGGCAGGCGGGGGGGATGCTGATTCCCAATGACTTCACCGGTCTGAGTCGGGAGGCACACCTTCTACTGGCAAAGTCGGTCGCGGTTCAAAGCGATCCGGCACAAGCCAGCAGCCTCGCGCAGCGCGCTTTGGAACGTGCCTGCCAGGCGGCTGACTTATTGACCCGTTCCTACGCCCACCAGCGGCTGCACGTCCGCCATCGCCAATACCCGCAACTCCCCACCATCCTGGGGGGCAGCCTCGGCGACACACCGCTCTCGCCCGCACTGCAACGAGAGTTTTTGAAAACCTTCAGCGGGGCCGCAGTCCCCTTGCAATGGAGACATATTGAACCGGAAGAAGGGAACTATTGCTGGGATGTGTGTGACGCCCAGATCGAATGGGCACAATCCAACAACCTGCTGATTCGCGGCGGGCCACTGCTGGACCTATCCACCGATGGGCTGCCGAAATGGCTTTCGCAATGGGAAAACGACTTCTGGAACCTCCAGAGTTTCGTCTGCGATTTCATCGAAACGGTCGTATCGCGCTACTTGGGAAAAATTCGTATCTGGGAAGTGGCGGCACGTGGAAATTCGGGCGGGGCTTTGGCGCTGGCAGAGGAGAATCGCCTGCAATTGGTGGCGAAAGTTCTGGAAGTGGCCCGCCGGGTCGATGAGGATGGGCAGTTTCTGATCCGGGTCGATCAGCCTTGGGGCGATTATCAGGCGCGGGGCCAACACAAGCTCTCTCCCATGCACTTCGCCGACGCGCTGGTGCGGGCCGGCATCTCCCTCTCTGCGATCAATCTCGAAATTGCGGTCGGCTATTCGCCTTCGGGAAGCCCCTCGCGCGATCTGCTGGACTTT
Source organism: Planctomycetota bacterium (assembly GCA_026692825.1). Taxonomy (GTDB): domain Bacteria; phylum Planctomycetota; class Planctomycetia; order Planctomycetales; family Planctomycetaceae; genus UBA10511. Next base: position 4,728 of record JAPLOC010000016.1, read on the forward strand.
TCCCGACTGATCGATTTCTGGAGCGTGCTGGGGATTCCATTGCAGGTGACGCTCGCATTTCCCTCGGCGACATCCCCCGACAATATGGTCACGACCGACCTGGAAGTCGATTCGCGTTCGTGGCGCGGGCAGATCTCAGAAGCGTCGCAGGCGGCGTGGCTTGATGAACATGTCTCGCTGCTCTTGGCCAAACCGGGGGTGGTCGCGGTCTTCTGGAATCACTTCACCGACGCCCAGCCCCATCGATTTCCCCATGCGGGGCTGGTACGCCCCGATGGATCGGCGAAACCAGCGCTCCACGATCTGCAAAAACTCCGCGAGCGCCACTGGCCCCTTTCATGACCCCGGATCGGCCCGCGCTCTCAGACCACAAACAGGTGATTCTGGGAACCGCTGGCCATATTGATCATGGCAAAACGCGTCTGGTCCAGGCGCTGACTGGGGTCAACACCGATCGGCTTCCCGAAGAACAGGCTCGGGGAATCTCGATTGACTTGGGTTTTGCCCATTTTCGCACAGAGGAGTTCGAATTCGCCGTCGTCGATGTTCCCGGCCACGAACGGTTCATTCGGAACATGGTCGCCGGCGCGACCGGAATCGACATGGCGCTGCTGGTTGTCGCGGCCGACGACGGGGTGATGCCACAGACAGTCGAACATCTGGAGATCATGCACCTGCTGGGGATCGACACCGGTCTGGTCGTCATTTCGAAGGCGGACCTGGTCGATCCGGAACTCATTGAGCTGGCGCGGCTTGATATCGCCAGTCGTATGGCGGGGACGTTTCTCGAACATGCGCCAGTGATCGCGGTTTCCTCCACAACGGGGACGGGACTCGCAGAATTGACGCGGGGACTGGTTTCTCTGGCGCGGGGGCGAACTCCCCGCCCGTCATCGACGCTGTTTCGAATGCCGATTGATCGGGTGTTTTCCGTCGCCGGCCATGGGACTGTGGTGACCGGCTCAATACTCTCCGGAGAGGTTCGCCCGGGGGACGTTTTGGAATTGCTTCCCGCTGGAACCGCAGCGCGCGTTCGCGGAGTTCAGCGGAACGGACGCCCGGTCGATCGCGGAGGACCGGGTTGCCGGTGCGCGATCAACCTCGCGGGAATCCGTGTTCAGGAAGTCGCGCGGGGAGACGAATTGGCGACACCAGGATCACTTTCTCCCACCAGTCGCCTGCTGGTTCGCACAGAATGTCTCACCAGTTCGCCGGTGTCGTTGACAAATCGTGCGATATATCGCCTGCATCTGGGAACCGCCGAGGTGTCGGCCCGTATCATTATCAAAGAGAATTCGATTGCGCCGGGAGCCAGGGGATATGCGGAACTGCGACTGGAGCGACCGGTTGTCGCCACGTGGGGCCAGCCATTTTTGTTGCGACGCCCGTCGCCGGCGGCCACCATCGCAGGGGGAGTGATTCTCGATCCGGGATTGCCGACACGGCAACGAATCCCGGGACTTGCCCAGGTGGCGGCCCCCCGGGAACTGGTCGATCCGATCGACCGACTCGCGGCGTACTTCGCCGAGCGGGACGAGATCCCCGATTCCCCCAACTCTGCCGCCTGGAGCGTGGGGATCCCGCCCGAGCAGTATCCGGAACTCGTCAGACGTTTGTTCCAGCGCGGGGAAATCGTGGAGTGTCTCCCTGGGGGGAAGTGGGTTCATCGCCAGAGACTCGAGAAACTCGCCAAAGCGATGTTATCGAGAATTCACGCGGAAGTGACCCGGCGGCAACCCCGGCGGTCGTTGCCGCGGGGAACGTTGATGAATTGCTGCCAGAATCTTGCTTCCCGCGAGTTCCTGGACGCCGCCTGGCTATGGCTGATGGAAAAACGTCGGCTGGTGCAGGTGGGAGAGAATTTTGGGCCGAGCGAGTTGCAAGTCCGTCTGAACAAGGCGCAACAGGGGTTGCTGGCGGAGGTGTTGCTGCGAATCGAACAGTCGGGACTCACTCCTCCAGGTGACAAGGAACTTGCGACGGCGATCGGCGCGCAAGCCGACACGCTGGCCGCGATCATCACCTACTGTGAAGAAGAGGAACTGCTGGTGCGCGTCGCGCCCGGCCTGCACTTCACACCCAAAATGGTCGAAAAGGCTCGACGAAAGTGCCTGGTCCGACTCGGCAAGGGAGACGCCACGGTTTCTGAACTGCGTGAAGCGTGGGGAGTCAATCGAAAAACCGCGATCTGTCTTTGTGAGTACTTCGACACGGTGGGGGTGACGGTGCGGGACGGCGACGTTCGGAGACTTTGTACGCAACACCCCAGCTTCTGCCCAATGGCTTGATCACTGGTAGGGACATCGCCACTTGAAGACTCAACACCAACTTGGGTGACCAATCGGAATGCGCGTCCGAAGGAACGACTATCGACCCCGACCCGTCACAGGGTACGCCGGGTCGCGGAATCCCTTCCCGGTGTGTTCACCGGGGGGAACCAGTTGATCGACGGCGGCTTCGTCGTCGGGACTGATGGCGATCTCCAACCCCCCGAGATTGTCTTCAAACTGTTCCCAGGTCCTGGGACCGATGATAATCGAGGTGACAATCGGATTCGCCAGGCACCACGCCAGGGCGAACTGGCTGAGTTTTCGGCCGGTCTGTTCGCAGTACCGCTTGAGAGCCTCGGCCAGTTCGAAACTCTCGTCGCGAAGTTCGGCCTGCTGCATGCGTTTGTCGTTGCGTGCCGCGCGGCTGCCTTCGGGGAAGCTCTCTCCCTGTTTGTATTTTCCCGAAAGGATCCCCCGGGCGAGCGGGCTGTATCCCACGACACCCACCCCGTGTTCGCGGCACAGGGGAAGGAGTTCGACTTCGATATCCCGGTTGCAAATGTTGTAGAGCGGCTGCACACATTGGAATCTGTGCAGGTTCAGGCGATCACTGACCCCCAGGGCCTCCATCAACCTCCAGGCCCGAAAATTGGAGCAACCGATGTAATTCACCTTTCCCTCGCGGACGAAATCATCGAGCGTTCGGAGGGTTTCCTCAATCGGAGTTCCGTAATCGGGGGTGTGTACGTAATAGAGGTCAATGTAGTCGGTCTTGAGTCGGCGGAGGCTGGCTTCGAGCGCCCGACGCAGGTGGACGCGGCTGGCGCCGGCGTCGTTCGGGCCGGTTCCCATCGGGCCGCGCCCTTTGGTGGCGAGAACGACTTGATCGCGACGGTCGGCGATCGCCTGGCCGACAACGACTTCGGATCCTCCCGCGACGTAGATGTCGGCGGTATCGAAGAAATTGATGCCACGGTCGAGGGCGGCGTGCATGATGCGAACGGACTCGCCGGGCGGGGTGGGGCCGCCAAACATCATCGTTCCGAGACAAATCGGAGAAACCTGAACGCCAGAGTGGCCGAGCCTGCGGTACTGCATAGATGTGGCTGTTATTCGATGAAGAGATGCTGTATCATGGCCGCTTGCGCGTTTTCGAACGCACGATGAACCGAGGGCGGCCCCAAGTGAGACGAATCCTGGGACCGTTATATCGGAACAATCGTCAAACCTCCACAAAACTGTCGTCCTTGATCAACGAAGGAGCGGGAGCCAGAGCATGGGTGTTAAGAAGACCGGGAAAGGCCGCCGAAAACTGGGGCGTAAGAAGCGCCGAATGCGCGCACGGATCCGGCACCGTAAGGGATAAGGTCCGGGCGGACTGGCGAGGGTTGGCTGTGTTTGCGGCCGAACTCGTTCACGATCTGGTGAACAGAGCGAGTACTCCAACTGCGGGGACGGTGCGCCCCGAGACAGGGCTCGTTTTGACACGGAGGTTCCACCTCGTTCCGTGGCGCAGTGCGCTGGCTGACTGTTGTGTAGGGAAATTCTGATCGGTAGTCTGGCGTGTGGTTCCGGTCGCACGTTAGGATAATCCGACAGAATCCCACCCGAAGATCCCGCTTGCGCATTTGATGCGGGTGGATCTTCCGCACAGGCAGCCGATCCCACCTACTGCCATACCTTCGGAAAGAGGTCGAGCCATGAGATCCCTGATGCACTGCTGGAGGACGGCGGCACTCGCCGTCCTGTTCGGTGTCGCGTCGAGTCTGACATCGTACGGGCAAGAGGCGGTTGACCCCGCCAAAGCCGCAGCCGCCGACGCGGCGCAAAAGGTCGCGGAAGACGCGCTGGGCAAACGGGCGGCGGCCGACAAAGTCGTCGCCGACGCGCAAGGCAAGGTCAAGCAGGCCACACAGGCTCTCGCCAAAGCGAA
>JAPLOC010000017.1 GCA_026692825.1 Planctomycetota bacterium
CCGACGGACCGCGCTCAGCATGCTGAAGAACGAAACGACGGCAAAGATGGGAATCAAGAACAAACGACTCAGAGCCGCTTGGAGTACCGAATATCTCGAGAAAGTCCTGTTTTCAGAGTGATTTTGGTGCAATCGCCCTGGGTTCTCACCAATGACCAACAGGGAAAGACAGGGCCACCCATCATCCAAGCGCCTGTGTGTGTTGGTTCTCCGACGCTGAGTGGAATCAACGCAGGGTCAGAGGATATTGCTGCCCGTTCTGGAATCGGTATCGCTCGTCCTGTCCTGCCGTTTGCCCAGGCGAACCAACCCGTTACCTGGCTACGCCCCAACGAACATCGCCGATGCCGCTGACGTGCCTTTTCATCGTGAGAGTTTCATTGCCCATGAGAGAAGCGCGGTGCGGAAACTCACTCTTCATGAGGGGATTGTCGGCCTGCGCGCTGTCCCAGGCTGACGGTGAAGGGTAAAATCCCGCAGATTTCCGTTCGGACCCCGTATTCAGGTTCACCATGCTGCGATTCGTGACAATTCTGGTTCTCGTCGGCTTCCTGTCAACGGCCGTGTCGGCTGCGGATCCTGTGGCCGATCAAGACGGCCAGTTTGAGGCGGCGTCCAATCTGCGGGCCGGGGTCGCCAAGGTGGATATCACCCCATCGGTCAAAGGGGGCCTGGAATTCTCGGGACATCGCCGAATTGTCGATAAGGTCCGCGATCCGTTGCGAGCCGGAGTCCTGGTGCTGGATGACGGTGCAACCAAAGCTGCGATTGTGACACTCGACACTGTCGGAGCCTGGGACGACATGGTCAAGCTGGCCCGTGAACGCATTGAGGCCCAGACCGGGGTGCCGGCGGCCAACATTCTGATCGCCGCGTCTCACAATCACTCGGGCCCCGGGTTTGGCGCCGACTCGGATTGGGGGCGCGGGTTGATCGACAAACTGGGCACGGCGGCGCGGCAGGCGGCCGACTCGATGAGAACCGTCACGATCGGTTATGGCGAAGACAAGATCAGCTTCGGCATCAATCGTCGCAAGGTGATTGATGGGCGGGCGGTCTTTCGGCTCAATCCCGATGGCCCGAACGATCCGCGGGTCAAAGTGCTGCGGTTCGACGACGGCAAATCGCTGACGCCGGTCGCCGTCATCATGCATGCGGTGTGTCATCCCTGCTTCTTCACCTGGGGAGACAAGGGGACGACCCCCTATCCGAACGGCTATCCCAAACTCAGCGCCGACTTCCCGGGTGAAGCGCAGACGTTTGTTGAGATGTGTTATGGACAGCAGACCAGCGCCCTGTTTCTGCAAGGCTGCGCCGGCGACATCCGGCCGAATCTGCCGGGCTTTCCCTACCGTTGCGCCGACGAGTCGGACATTCAGTGGGCCGGGCGCGATCTTGGCTGTGCCGTGGTTCGGTCGCTCGCCGCCAACGTCACCCGAGAGCAACTGAAGAACCGGCCAAAGCATTATCCCATTCGCGTCGCCAACGCGATTGTTTCGCTGCCAGGAAAGGAAAAGCGGGAGTTGGCCGAACTGCAGGCTCTGAAAATCGGCCCGTATCTGTTGTTGACCATGCCGGGGGAGCCGATGGTGAATTATGGATTTCGGCTGGAGCGAGCGATTGCCGACCGGGCGATTCCGATCATCGTGGGTTACGCGAACGGCAACCTGGGTTACATCGCGACGGCGGACGCGTACACCGAAGGGGGCTACGAACCCAACACGTCGAAACTGCTCCCGGAGGCCGAAGAGGCCATTCTGGCGGAACTGAGCGAACTGACCGACAAAGTCGTCGGCGACGTCTTCGAGACATTCTCGAAGCATCCGAAGGATGTCGAGAAACGGGAGGCGGAGGAAAAGGCCCGCTTGAAGGCCGCGACGAAAGCGGGAAAGTAACCAGAACCATAGCGGGTAAGGGAGAGGCGTCCCTCTCCCTCCCCTTCGTCGCGACGGGGTCAATTCCCCGTATTTACCGGCGTGCGTCTTTCACGCACCGGGCGACCCCGATGAGATTGCCTCGTGAGAGGAGCCCAAACCGTCATGTGTCGGGCGGTGGCAGGAAATCACGCAGCGAGATCAGTCCCAATCGGCGCAGATGCTTGTTCTTCAGTCGGTAGTTGTCTCGGTCGTTAATCCGCTTCTGCTTCATACACCGAAGCCGTTTGCGGATCCACTTGTCGAGTTTCCTGAACTGTGTGGAGACGGACGCGAACGAGGTCGCGAAGTATCGCGCCACGCCGCGAATCACTGCGTTGATCCGGACCAGTGCCTGGGCGTCCAGGTTGCGACTTCGGATGGTCAGTTCCCGGATCCGGGCTTTGAATTTCTCCACGGACTTCTGTCTCATGCTGCATCCCTTGTAGTGAAAGTCAAATCCCAGGAAGGCAAAGCCCTCTCGGAAAGTGGTGACCTTCGTTTTCTCGGGGCTGAGAGTCAGTCCGAGTTCGGTCAAGCAGCGTTCAACAAGGAGCCGTGCCTCTTCGGCGCGGTGCCTCAACCGGCACAGAACGACGAAGTCATCAGCGTAGCGCACGAAGCGGAAACGAGCTTTGTGCAGCTTCCAGTCGAGGAAGTTCAGGGCGATGTTCGCCAAGAGCGGCGAAAGGACACCCCCTTGCGGCGTCCCCACCGTCGTGGGGTAAGTGACGCCGTCTTCCATAACACCGGCTGTGAGAAATCTGTGGACGAGATCGAGAATGTTTCCATCGGCGATCACGTTGCGCAGACCCGTCATGATGACGCTGAAAGGGATATTGTCGAAGAATCCCTGGATGTCGGCATCGAGTACGAAACGATGTCGGGCACGTCGGAGTTCCGCGACCTTCCGGAGCGCGTCGTGACAGGATCTGTGCGGCCTGAAGCCGTAGGACTGGGGGTGGAATAACGGTTCGAACAGAGGCGTCAGCAGCCGACGCAGCACCTCCTGTGCCACGCGATCACGGACGGTGGGAATACCCAGAGGGCGCTTCTTGCCACCCCCCTTGTCGATGTACTTGCGTCGCGCCGGTCGAGGTCTGAACGTCCCCGACTTGAGTTGCCGCATCAGCCTCACGAGGTTCTGTTCGAGGTTGGCCTCGAACATCTCGATGCTGACACGATCGACTCCTGCGGCTCCGCGGTTCCTGCGAACGGCGTGGAACGCGTCATACATGACTCGGAGCGTGATCCGTCCGGTCAACGAATGGTGCTTGATCTTGAGCGGCTCGGTGCCGTTCATCCCGAAGTCCCTGTGTCAGGTTTGTGCTGGAACATCGATCACTCCCGCCCGTGGAAGATGTTGCTTAGAGCCTCTCGTGGGACCGGGACGAGGATCCGGCCGGGGCCTTTGTCGGCCTGCCGCGCGTGCTCTAACTGTCTTCATGGTCAGGGGCAACTGTCCGTTCCTTTCATCGGTTCTCCCTTTCGGTTCGCCGTCGGCCGGAGGGCCGTTGATCGAACCTACTCCGGGATTGCTGCCGTCCCCAAGGCGTCGTCCTCCAGGGCGGAGGCGCGTTCGCTCCGTCGCATCGGTCGGCCGTTTCGGCAAGCCTTATGGGCGTTCCTACCGCTCGGGTTGGTAGACCCGGGCGGACGACGTGGGACTTTCACCGGTCAGAGTTATCAGCCATTGTGCGAGGGTGAAACCGCCAAACACCTGTGATCGGCTCGTCGAGTCACCGTACACCCCGACGAGCAAGTCTGCGAATCGCAGACCCAGCGCTTCATTACACTCCAGAAGTTGACGCCGATCACCGGCTGAAACGCGGCTCCTCCTTCGCTGATCCGTCCTGGTCCCTTTCGCCGTTGGTTACCCTTCGACGCCGACACATACCCCGCTCAAGGCGGGTTCGAGACGGATTTTCCAGACAGGCACGGACCCGCCCGGGTAGGATTTGGATCCCGATTCACTCTCCTGTTCATCAAAATCCTCACCGTTTGAAATGACTGAGCCGACAACTCCTGCGGCTCACGCGGAGTGCGGGATCTTGCTCCCGCCTTTCGTTCTTCCGTCCACGACTCTCAACAGGCACGCCGAGCGTCCTGCGCGCCATCATCGATCGCTCACTGGAATCGTCGATCGCCACACCAGTACGATGTCGAGCCGGCTCGCATGCAGCGCATCTCGCAACAGCAGTTTTGCGCTGGGCGACACGACGTCACGCGACCGTGAGCCGCCCCACGCGAACTCCTACGCTGACACCCGCAGGGAATTGAACCGATGAACCTCGCCCGTTGCGTTGCGCTCCTGTTGACGCTTGGCATTCCCTGGCCCGTGGCACACGCGGATGAGCCGCGTTACGAGTGGCGCAACGTCACCCACAAGGCGGCGTTCGCCCCCCGCGACGGTGCCGGCGCGCTCACCTTTCAAGACCGTATGTGGCTGATCGGGGGCTGGAATCCCGGAGACAAGCAGGCGTTCCCCCGCATCTGCAACAACGAGGTCTGGAGCTCTCTCAACGGCAAGGAGTGGACGCTGGTCAAACCGAACACGTTTCTGAACGACCGCTTCGACTCCGCGAGCGACTGGGAAGGCCGCCACACTGCTGGGTATGTCGTCTTCAAAGACATGCTCTGGATCATTGGCGGTGACGTCAATCAGAAGCACTATCAAAACGACGTCTGGAGTTCGACGAACGGCAAGGATTGGACCTTCGTCAATCGAGGCAAACCAGTCCCCTGGGGTCCCCGAGCGCTGCATTACACAGTGGTGCATCAGAACAAGATCTGGGTCATCGGCGGCCAGACAATGCCCGCGTTCAGCCCCAGTGACGAGATCTTCTATCGAGACGCCTGGACCACCACCGACGGCATCGAATGGCAAAAGGTCGACATGGAGGAACCCGCCTGGCCTCAACGCGGCATGATCGGCGGCAGCGCCGTCTTTCAGAACCGCATCTGGATCCTGGGAGGGGGCACGTATGACACTCCCCAGATCCCCTCACGCCAGTTCTTCAATGACGTCTGGTCGAGCGCGGACGGAAAGAGCTGGAAACAGCACGTCAAAGAAGCCCCCTGGGCTCCGCGACAGTACCATGACGTCGCCGTTTTTGACGACCGTTTATGGGTACTCGAAGGCTACCTGGCACCGGACGGCAATCGAAACGACGTCTGGCACTCCGCCGACGGAATCCACTGGACCGAGATCCCCAACTCCCCTTGGGACAAACGTCATGCGGCAAGTGTGTTCGTCCACCAGAACGCCCTCTGGATGGTCGCCGGCAACAACATGACCTCCGACGTCTGGAAGCTGGTGCGGAAATAGACAACGAATTGACAATAACAGTCCGTTGCGCGAAACTCCCGCAATGTTCGACCGCAATGCGGCTGTCATAGGCCGCATTCTCTGGCAACCCGCCTTAGGGAGATGCTTCCGATGTTGAATGTCAGTGTTGCGCCGCATTTTCCGATGTGCGATGGGCATTCGCGCCGGAGTTTCTTGCGGATTGGCGGGTTGGGGCTTGCGGGGCTCTCCGTTGCCGATCTGCTTCGCCTGGATGCGCAGGGTGAAGTCCGCGCCGAAGGCCGTCGCAAGGCGGTGATCATGATCTACCTGCCGGGCGGTCCGAGCCATATCGACATGTACGACATGAAGCCCGACGCCCCCGCCGAGTATCGGGGGGAATTCGATCCGATCCAGACCAACGTCCCGGGCATCGAGCTTTGCGAGCACATGCCGTTGCAGGCACGGATCGCCGACAAGTTGTCGATAGTTCGCGGAATCAAGAGTTTCGCGGGAGGCGGGAACCACGACGCCTACGAGATCCTGACCAGTGATCCCCGTCCGGGGGAAAAGCTCCCTCCGAATCCACTCCCGGCGTTTGGCTCGGTCGTCAGCAAAACTCGCACGGTTGATGGCGGCGGGGTCCCTCCCTACGTGGGAATCAAGAATCTGCATCTGGTCCTGCCGTCGCTCAACGACGACCCCGAAACGGCGGCGTACCTCGGGAGCGCCCATCGACCGTTTCGGACGACCGGCCCGGGACTGGCCGATCTTTCGCTGGCCGACAATGTCACGCTCGATCGCCTGGCCGACCGCAAGACGCTGCTGGGGTCGTTCGACAACGTGCGACGCCGACTCGACAGCGGCGCGGCGACTCGCGCCGACATCGACAGCTATACGACCCGGGCGCTCGCCATGCTCAGTTCCAACAAGGTCCGCGACGCGTTTGACATCAGTCGGGAACCAGACAACGTTCGGGATGCCTACGGAGAATCGACCGATTTCCTGCTCGCCCGCCGTCTGGTCGAAGCGGGGGTCTCGGTGGTGACTTTGCCCTGCCGCTACCCGGCCACCATTGGCGACTTCTTCAAAGGCTCACTCGATCATTGGGACACCCACTGGCACAACTTCAAATATTTGCGTCTCATGCTGCCGAAGTACGATCGCGCCGTGGCGACCTTGATCACCGACCTCTACCAGCGCGGCCTGGACCAGGAGGTGACGGTCGTGATTTGGGGTGAGTTCGGTCGCACCCCGCGAATCGACGACACCCTGCTCCCCGGCAGCGCCGGTCGAGGACACTGGCCCGAGGCGGGATTCGCCTTGTTCTCTGGCGGCGGCCTCAAAATGGGTCAGGCGATCGGTGAGACCGACGCCCGCGCCGAGCGTTCCAAGGGCCGGCCTTATACGCCGTCGAATGTTCTGGCCACCCTGTACCACACGCTGGGCATCGACCCGTCCCGAACCTTTCCAGACCATTCGGGCCGGCCGCGATCGATTCTTGACGAGCGTGAACCGATCCGCGACTTGTTGTGACCTGAAAATAAGGGCCACCCAGCAGTCCAAACGCCTGTGTGAGTTGATTCTCCTACCCTGAGTCGAATCATCGCAGAGTCAGAGGACGGTGCCGGCCGTCCTGGAATCGGTATCGCTCGTCCTGTCCTGC
>JAPLOC010000018.1 GCA_026692825.1 Planctomycetota bacterium
TGTCGGCACCCCCCGCGGCTCGTTCAGCGTCCCCTGGATGTCGCCGCTTGTCACACGACCATGGTGGCCTGTCTGCGCGGCCTGGATCACCGCGACGAAACCGTTTTCATCCTTCCGCCTTCATCCTTCATCCTTCCTCGGTCACCGCCCATCGCGATCAGGCAGTTCCGCCTCGGAGAGCTGGCGGATCTTTTTGGCGCGGGCGGTTTTCCCTTCTTTTTCGAGGAAGTCGGCGTACAGCTTGAGCGCGAACCAGCGCAACTCGGGGGCGCGGATTCCCTCTCCTCCTTCCAGCGCCAGCTTCATCGACGCGAACTCTTTCTCCGCCCGCTCGGTCTCGCCGTAATGGGCGTAGGCCGTCGCGCGAATTGCCTGGGCCAGGGGCGTCGTGAAATCGGGCCCATTGTACTCCTGAAGGTGTTCGTGTCGGCACAGAAAGTCGGCCCGCGTTCCAAACGCTTCGGCACCGGCAAAATCACCGCCAACGATGCAGTTCATTCCCATCGCCATCGCCTCCTGACCACGAAGCGACAAACAGTTGATGGTGCGAGGAAAGTCAATTTCCCACGCCAGAACAAGCTTCTTGGGATCAATGGAATTGTCCCCAATTAGCGCTGCAGCCACCATTTCTTCGGTGGACTGAACAACCCCCAAAGATCCTCGATGTTTGCCGGCGGCAACGAGTATTCTTCTCGCTAAGCCAAGTTGGTCACTCGCATCTCGGAATCGACCGCACTCGCGGCAAGCCTTGGCAACGGCACGATGATAATACCACAAGCTGGCGGAAGTCGCGCCGAAATCTGTCCGAATCGCATTTGCACTATCTGTAACTGACTCGAAGGAGCGACCGATACATTTCGACTCCGCCGACCGCGTCTCCCAAGTCCATCGAATTGCCTCAAGAGACTGTTTACTAACCGTTCTTGCCTCTTTTTTCACCTGCCGCTGAAAGTCGTGGTGGAGCCACTCGCTGTCGAATTCTGGCGATTCAAGGTGCGTCACGGTCGTATCTGGTAAAAGAGAACCAAGGCTGCTACTTGACTTGAGATTTCCTAGTCGCTGCCGAGTTGCAGTTTCAAATGCCAAACGGGCAGTGAATCGATGGACATCGTTGTCGCTGACGAGCCCGGTATCAATCCAATTCCCGGCAACAAGGACCGCGTCAATTCCACCATCACTTACTGCGAGTTCCTTTCGCACTCGCCATTCCGCCGCGGCTTTTCTGTCCGTGACAACGCTGGAAACGCACGCATCGAATTCGGCAGTGACCGCCTGCAAAACCCATTCCCGTCTTGGAATACGCCCGAAACCATTTCGCCTCGCAGAATCGAAGGCGGCTCGTGCTTCGTTCGCACGTTTTTGTCGGACAAGGGAAATGCCGTGGTTGCGTAGCACACCCGACACCAACGTCATATCCCCCGGCGGTGCTATTTGCTCATCACGAAGTGATATTAAATATGTGTCGCACACTTTCTCTGCTTCTGCGTACCGAGAGTTTGCGTTCAATACTGTGACGAATAACCAGGTAAATAGTGAATAGTCGTCGGAGTATTTGTCCGCTGTGACCGCGACCAATCGGCGCGCTTTTTGGACGTCGTCAATCGAAATGTCCGGATCTGCTGCACAAACGCTAGAATTCCAAATCTTCAACCCCAAAGAAATGCCGGATTGCCAACTATCGTCTCCCCACGTCATTCTTGCAAGTGTTTCAAAGTCGTTATAGGTCACCGGCCCGTCCACTTGTTCCCTCAGCGTGTTTTTTGCGACCAAATAGTAGTGTGATAGGGTGAATTGGAGTCCCGGAGTCGAGGACTCTATCGAAGCCAGATCAAGCAGCGCACGTTCGGCATGCCAAGCGACGACCCCGAAATGCCGGCTTTTTCCGGCGTTGCGAGCATTTACGAAATGTGTCAAGAGGCGACGAACCTTTGGCAGTTCTTTAGACGGAGCGTCGAGAAGCGATTCTAGCTCACGGACGAACTGGCAGACACGCGCCACGCGCCAATTCATATTTGCGGAATTGATGTGGACAGTTCGTTGAGCTTCGCGTAAACGCTGTCGAGCGGAGTCGAATTCGCCCTTAACGACGTTGTTTAGTGCTTCGTCGGCCAGACGGCCAAGGACGCTTACCACAGTGTCGACAGAATCGTCACACCGACCCACAGCCGGAATGGCGATTGACAGCATGATGGCCAGTAGAACGTGGTTCGCCGCGGATTTGGGGGGGGGCTTCGGCATCGAGATGTCCAAGGTTGTCTGAAATGAATGATCCGTCCTATCAAATCTTGTTACCAATTGAGTTGCCCATTCAATCCAACACCCCATTGAATTGGTGAGGGTTCAAATGGGCTGGTGCGTCTTCGGACATCAATACCGAAAAATAGTCGATAAGTCGGATCGTCCGCAAACAATCTGCGGTTATCCCACATTGTCACTCCTGCCTCAACAAAGTAGTTGTGTACGTGACGCGTCTTGCTTATTCCGAATTGTCCAGCAGCGCGCACCCCCCGAGTGTTTTCGCTTAGGAGATTCAGCTCGCTGGGATCCGTCATTCCGGGGAAATGAAACTGGCCGCTTACGTTGTATTGATCAACCAAGTTGCTCGTGAAGTGCGAATGCATCCAAGGTGACTGCAGATGTGCGTCGAGAAAATGCTCTCTGTCGTGAAAGGTGTAGTGGGCATTAAGTTTCCAGTCGTCGGCTTCCAATCGTGCCAGGAAATCGACGTCTGGTACCGCGCCGTTTACTGGAAAAACGGCAGTTGTCTCGGCGTGGAGTTCCAGTTGGTCTGTTTCGATGTCGAGCATGTTGTGCGCGACGAAGCGCGAGTCATTGGCAAATTCGGTCACCTGTCGCATTTGCTCTTCCCGTCGTTGGCGAAAATAGTCGTCGTCCTCACCATTGAGAACCTCAAAGTCAAACAATTTGTTGAATTCGTCAAGTAGGGGGTGTGTGAATTGCACCTGAATTCGGTCATCAAGTGAAAACCCAGGGCCGAAAACAGTCATGTTGCTCTCGAATACCTGTTCCGTTCGAAACGGAGTTCGTCCCGTACTCAGGACAAGTGTCGATGGATCCTCATAAACCGGCGTCTCCTCGAGTCCACTCGGATCCACAAACATCGTCGCCGAATTCGCCACATATCGGCTCAGATTCACATCCCCGGCCGCGAAGCCCAGCGGGTCTTCACTCAGGAATCGTCCCACGCGGGCGTCGTACCAGCGGGCGCGGTAGTAGTACAAGCCGGCGTCGGCGTCCCACTCCCGGCCCGTGTAGGCGAAGAGCGGCTGCCAGGTGGTGTTTGTCTGGCTCTTGATCTGCCCAAACGTGTCGTAGACGACGTGGTTGACGACCGTTGTCGTGTTCGTGCCGCTGGTGTACTGAGCCAGATCGCGCACCGAGCCGAGGTTGTCGGCGAGGCTCCAAGTCACCGTTCCCGAACCGATTTCGTCAGCCAGAATCTCGTCGACGTTCGGGCCGACGAGGTAGCGGTTAGTCACCGAACCGGCTCCGTTGTAGGCAAGGACAATGTCGTCGCCATCATACACGAA
>JAPLOC010000019.1 GCA_026692825.1 Planctomycetota bacterium
GGCAGGGCAAGGAATCGGCAATTGCGAGAGCGTGAGCCGAGCGAAAACTGAGCGACTGTCCGGGGCCGCCTCGTGAAGGCCGGCCGCCTGAAAAAAGGCCGTCGCCGTGCCTGACGTGCGAATCGTGCGGTCCGCTACGAAAGAACTCGAATCGCTGCCGCAAAAAGTCGTCGATCGAATCGTCGCAAAGGATGGACTCGACCAGCATCCGCTCACTGCGGGCGAATCGCTCCAATGGCTGGAGGTGCATGGCTCCAGATGACCTTTACGTGTAAGAAAAATAGGCTATTATTTCTTACATGGGCAGGACTAGAAAAACCACGCAATCGATTGATTCAAAGATACTTACGACCGTTCACAGCGGTGGGCGTGGTTTCGTGTTTGTTCCCGCAGACTTTCTGGAAATCGGTAGCCGGGAGGCGGTCGATATCGCTCTTCACCGCCTCACCAAGAAGGGGACGATTCGCCGACTTGCCCGTGGCGTGTACGACTTTCCGAAAGAGCACCCGGTGCTTGGGCCGCTCTCGCCGTCCGCCGATGCGGTAGCCAAAGCCCTCGCAGGCCGCGACCGCACACGGATTCAGCCAGCGGGCGCCTACGCGGCCAATGTTCTGGGACTTTCCGAGCAAGTGCCCGCGAAGGCGGTGTTCCTGACGGATGGCCCAAGCCGGACGGTAAAGATTGGCCCGACGACGATTCAGCTTCGAAGGACCACCCCGAAGAACATGGAAACCGCAGGGCGGCTGAGCGGTCTACTCATCCAGGCCCTCCGCGAGTTGGGCAAGGAACATGTGACACCAAAGCGGCGCGAACACTTGAAGCGAACTCTGCCCGCCGACAAGCGGCGAGAACTCATCAAGGACTTGCGGCTTGCCCCGGCATGGATGCACCCGATCTTTCGCGAACTCGCCGGGGAGGGAGCATGAAGCTCGCATTCCTTGACTTGCCAGCGGACGAACGCCGCTTGTACATCGAACAGGCGGCCGTCCGGCGGAACATCTCTCCGGTGGTCCTGGAGAAGGACTTTTGGGTGTGCTGGCTCCTGGGCATCCTGTTCGAATCAGAATTCGCAGGCAGCCTTGTGTTCAAGGGCGGCACTTCGCTGTCGAAGGTATTTGGGGTGAGCGAGCGGTTCTCAGAAGACATTGACCTTTCATTGTCGCCCACATTTCTGCAACTCCCTGAAGCGGGTCCCAGCCGGAATCAAGCAAACAAGTGGATGACGAAGGCAGAGGCCACTTGCGGTGCCGCTGTGCAAAACCAGATCGGTCCTGCGATGGAAGCGGTGGTTGAGGGAGTGCTGGGAAAGAGTGATCGCGCGTGGTTCGAATTTCTGACGGAACCCAACACGAACTCGCCGATACTCTTGTTTCACTACCCATCGTCGCAGCCGGCAGGGTTCGAGTACCTCAGTCGTTCGGTGAAGCTTGAATTCGGCTCTCTCACCGATCAGCAACCGGTCGGCCGACACCCAATTCGCCCGTGGGTCGCCGAAGTCCTGCCCGAAGCATTCCCTGATTGGCGTTGCGAAGTCATCGCCCTAGAAGTGGAACGAACCTTCTGGGAGAAGGTGACGATCCTCCACACGGAATACCACCGTCCAACTGACAAGCCGATACCAGACAGGTTCTCCCGACATTACGCTGATACGGCGGCACTGGCAAAGCACCCGGCCGCGAAGACAGCCCTCTCCCGACATGACATCCGAAATCGTGTTGTGGAATGGAAAAGTCAATTCTTCGGAAGTTTGTGGGCGAACTACGAGAATGCGAAGCCAGGGACGTTCCGCCTCGTACCACCGGCCGAGCGGTTGCCTTCGCTCCGGCGCGATTATCAGGCGATGCGAGACATGTATCTCACGGAGCCGTCCAGCTTCGATGAAATTCTCGCGACGCTATCGGATCTTGAGGACCGCATCAATCACAGCGATAGCGAATGAGACGGTGACCTGCCCCCATGAATGACGCCAGTTCTTAAGTTAGGATTTTGCCCTCCAATAGACCAGCCCCGTGCGTTTGCTGAGGCGTAGCCGAAGCGAACGCACGGGGCTGCCACGCCTCTGGCGCCGGGGGGCGATAGCCCAA
>JAPLOC010000020.1 GCA_026692825.1 Planctomycetota bacterium
GGCCGCGACCACAATCGTCATGCTTTCAGTCTGTTGATGGCGGGCGGCGGCTTCAAGCCGGGGTACATTCATGGAGCCACCGATGAGTTTGGCTACAAGTCCGTCGAGAACCGCGTCAGCGTCCCCGACCTGCACGCCACGATCCTCACCGCTCTTGGCCTGAATCCAGACGACCTGTTCTTCGAGCATGCCGGTCGGCAAGAACGCCTGACGGGAGTCGCTCAAAGCTGGAAAACGATTCCAGGCGTTCTGGGTTGAGCGATTCGACGAGTACGTTATTCAGGCACCGTAGGCCCACATGTTCCGGTTGATATCGCGGCCAGTTTCGCGGAGCAAAAGACGATGTCCCGCCCCATCGATTGGAGTTCATTGTGTTGATTCGAAATGTCTTAAGTGTTGCTGTGCTGAGCATGTTGACGCTGGTCGCACTGCGAACCCGCGCGGCGGCAGAGGCGACGGCGGATCAAATTGAGTTCTTTGAAACTCGCATTCGACCGGTGCTCGTGGAGCAGTGTTACCAGTGCCATAACTCGGCGAAGACGGCGGAAGGGGGGCTGGCGATTGATCTGCGCGCGGGGACTCTCAAAGGGGGCGACGAGGGTGCGATCATCGTTCCGGGAAAACCGGCGGAAAGCCGTTTGCTGGCGATTCTGCGGCATGAGGTCGACGGGCTGAAGATGCCTCAAGGGGGCCCGAAGCTCAGCAAAGCGGTGATCTCGGACTTCGAGAAATGGATCGCGATGGGGGCTCCTGATCCGCGCGACAAACCTCCGACGGTCGATGAACTGGCACAAGCTGATTCGGGCCTTCAATGCCGATGTGCCCTATGACCAGTTGGTGCGTGAACATCTCGCCGGCGACCTGTTGCCTCAACCGCGGTGGAATGCTGCCGACAGCTTCAACGAGTCGGCGATCGGGCCGGCGCACTTGCGGATGGTCGAACTGGGCTTTGTGCCGGTCGACGCACTCGACGATCAGGTCAAAGTCGTCGACAACCAGATTGATGTTTATTCCAAGGCGTTTCTCGAACTGACGGCGTCCTGTGCTCGTTGTCACAACCACAAGTTCGACGCGATCAGTCAGGAGGACTTTTACGCTTTGTATGGCGTTTTCGTGAGTTGTCGGCCGGGCCAGGTCCTGATCGATTCACCGGAGTTGCTTCGTAAGAACCGCGACGAATTGACGCAACTTAAGCAAACCATCCGTGACGGATTGGCAACGGCCTGGCTGGAAGCGGCGACGACGATCGCAGATCAGCTCAAAGAGAAAACAAGGCGGGAGGCGGAGATCGTCGATCTGACCGCTCGCTCGACTCGGGTCCGCGAAGGCATCGCGGCCATTGAAGACCCGGCTCGCGCGGTCGTACTGAAGAAACGTGGCCAGTCGGGGAAAGGTTCGCTCCCCGCCCCCGATGCGCGTTGGAGTTTCGAAGGTGACGCGCGGGATAGCGTTGGGAAGCAGCACGGCGAGTTGCTTGGCGGCGCGGTGATTCGCAACGGGCGACTGATTCTGGATGGCGTTGCCGCGAACATGCGGACAGTCCCGCTCGACCGCGACATCCATGAAAAGACGCTGGAAGCCTGGGTCACACTGGCCAATCTCGAACGGCGCGGCGGCGGTGTCATCGGGCTCGACACACCGGAAGGGCGATTCTTTGATTCGATCGTGTTCGGCGAGATGAATCCGAAGCACTGGCTGGCGGGCAGCGACTTCTTCAACCGCTCGCAGGAGCCCGGCGGCCCTGCGGAAACGGCCCGGCCCGGCGAACTCATTCACATGGCGATCGTGTACGCGAAAGACAACTCGATCACGCTGTATCGCAACGGCGAGCGATACGGCATGACCTACCAGAAGGGGACGCTTCGTCCGTTCCTTAAGGGCCAGTCGCGATTCCTGTTCGGTCAGCGACTGTCGGACATCAACCCGCCGCTGGCGGGCGAAGTGGACGAAGCGCGCTTCTATCTGCGGGCGCTTACTGCAGTCGAAGTGGCCGCGTCGTTTCGCGCGGGACCGGCAAGCGTGTCGGCGGAAGAACTTGCGGCGGTGCTGACTCCCGAACAAAGCAAACAACTCACCGCC
>JAPLOC010000021.1:0-3767 GCA_026692825.1 Planctomycetota bacterium
AATCTGGGGATTGTCGAGTTCGACGGATCGAAAAAGAACAACATCATCCTGGTGGGGTGCAATCCCCACGGTTCCGAGTACGGTGAGGGACTGCTCCCCGATTACAAGGCGCGAGCCTTGCCCAACTTGCCGGTCAAGGCGCTGCGAGTGGCCTGCAATTTCACGCCGTTCAAGGATCCGAACCCGGATTGCAGGCCCGAGGCGCGATACAAGGCCATCGGCGGCTTTGCGCCGCCATACCCCGTCGGCACGGGCGGCTTGTGGACATTTCAGTCGGCCGACGGCATTCGTTGGGAACCGATGCGGGACGGCCCGGTCAATATTAAAGGCGTCTTTGACTCGCAGAACGTGGCCTTCTGGGATGGGACGCGCAAGGAATACCTCGCGTACTTCCGGCTCGCACATAGTGGAGTCCGAGCCATCGCCACATGCACCTCGCGCGACTTCCTGCAGTGGACCGAGACGGTGCACCTCGAATATGACGTCGACACCCCGAACGAGCAGCTCTATACCAATGCAGTCCTCCCTTACCATCGCGCGCCGCATCTGTATGTGGGCTTTCCAACCCGGTTCTCCGAAGGACGCGGATCGATTCAAGGCCTGACCGAAGGGCTGTTCATGTCGAGCCGCGACGGTGTGTATTTCCACCGCTGGGCCGAGGCGTTTATCCCTCCCGGACAGAACAAAGACAAGTGGGGCAACCGCAGCAACTACATCTACTACACGGACGGTGGGCCACGCACGCGGCGTTACACGCTCCGGCAGGACGGTTTTGTCTCGGTCAACGCGCCGTATGCGGGGGGTGAATTCACGACGAAGCCATTCTTGTTCACGGGCCAGACGCTGGAAATCAACTACGCGACATCCGCCGCGGGGGGGGTGCGGGTGGAAGTCCAGGATGTCGACGGGAAGGCTGTCCCCGGCTTCGCTCTGGATGACTGTCCGGAGATGTTCGGCGATGAGATCGAGGGCGTCGTGCTCTGGAAAAACGGCTCGGATGTCCGTGCGCTAGCGGGGAAACCCGTACGGCTTCGATTCGTCATGAAAGACGCCGACTTGTATGCGATCCGCTTTCGACAATGATTGGCCCACAAACGATGAGGAACTGGAATGGTCCTGGTTAAGTGTCTCACGCGATTCCTGGTTGTCGTCGCTCTGTTTGCCTCAATCGCGTTGGTTCGCGGCGACGATCCGGCTGGAGCGAAGCCGATTGACATCGGTTCGCGACTGGAATTGTTCGTCGACCAGTCCCTGATTGACTCGATGCAGGGCGTGACCCGCGAATTGCATTCTCCAGAGCGGAAGGGAGCCGTCTTTACGTTTGATCGACCATGGGAGGGCGGGGCGACGGGCTGTGTGACGGTGTTCGACGATGGGATCCCCGGCGGTGTTTCGCATTACCGCATGTACTACGTTGGCGTGCCGATGCGGGGCGAATACAGCGATTTCCCCAACATCTACGGGCCGGCAGTGGTGTGTACAGCGGAAAGCCGGGACGGGATCCGCTGGACTCGTCCCAATCTGGAGCTTTTCAAGGGCGAGTTCATCGACCGTTACAAACGGCCGTTCACGGTCCCGGCGCCGAATAACATCGTGTGGCTGGGGCAGGGGCAGCAAATTCATTCCAACGACAACTTCGTTCCGTTCAAGGACAGCAATCCCGATTGCAAGCCGGAGGCCCGCTACAAAGCGATCGGACGCTGTCTGAACCTGCCGGACCCGTCTCCTCCTGAACCCGATGACACCGGTTACCCCTGGCCGCCGGGAGCCGGACTCGTCGCGTTGCAGTCGCCCGACAGAATTCACTGGTCGCTGATGCAGGAAGAGCGGATCATCAAGAAGACCGAAACCGACGCCCAGAACGTGGCATTCTGGGATGCCGTGCGGGGTGAGTACGTGTGCTACAACCGTGTCTGGGGTCCGGGAAGATTTCGGGCCATCCAGACGACCACTTCGAAGGACTTCCTGAATTGGTCGGACCCTCCAAAGATGATCGAAACGGGCGGGGCGCCCCGGGAGCACTTGTACAATCCCGCAATTCTCCCCTACTTTCGCGCGCCGCATATTCATCTCGGCATGATCATGCGGCTGGTGGGCGGACGCGTCTGGGTCAAGGAACATCCCGAACACGAGGTCTCCGACGCAGTGTTCATGTCATCGCGCGATGGACGGCATTTTGATCGCAGCTTTATGGAAGGCTGGATTCGCCCGGGACTCGACCCCGATCGGAAGTCGTGGATTCATGGCAACACGGCACCCGCCTGGGGCATGCTGCAGACCACGCCTGAAGAAATCTCCGTCTACTGGCAGGACCACAGCGGCCAACTGAAGTCGATGCCGCAGCTTCAGCGCGGCACGCTCCGCACGGACGGCTTCGTCTCGGTGCATGCCAGGTACGCCGGCGGCGAGTTCACGACGAAGCCACTGATCTTCAAGGGGCGTGAGTTCCTCATGAATTACTCGACCTCGGCCGTTGGCAGTGTACGCCTCGATTTGCAGGACGAGTCGGGGACTCCGATTCCCGGATTCGCACTGGCCGATTGTCCGGCAATCTATGGCGATGCGATCGAGGAGGTCGTAAAATGGAAAGCCGGTCCGGATGTCAGTGCGCTGGCGGGAAAACCCATCCGGCTGCGGTTCGTGATGACCGACGCCGACTTGTATTCGATCCGTTTTCGGGACTGATCCGAGTGGGATCGCTGCCGTGATGACTTTGCGCACATCAACCAGAGAGCGACTGACATGAATCTGTTGAGACCAACAATGACGTTCGGCTGGCGTCTCACGGCCACAATGGCGATGGCGCTCGTTTTGTCGCCGGTCAGCGGACTTGTCCGTAGCGACGAACCGGTGGCGCCGAGCATTGAACAGCAACCGTTGTTTAAGGCCGGTGAGGACGGTTACTTCAACTACCGCATCCCCAGCCTGGTGGTGACGTCACGGGGCACCGTGCTGGCGCTTTGCGAAGCTCGGAAGAAGACGGGCCACGACTGGGATGACGTTGACCTGGCTCTGAGACGCAGTACCGATCACGGTCGCACTTGGAGCAAAATGCAGATTATCGCCGACGAAGGCGAGTTGACCATCAATCAACCTTGCCCGGTTGTCGATCACCAGACAGGAACGATCTGGTTGCCGCTGTGCCGAGGCAGCAAGCCGGGACTGGGCAATGCCGAAGTGCTTCTCATGAAGAGCACCGACGATGGCCAGACTTGGTCCCGGCCTGTCAGCATTCATCAGACGGCGGCTGATCCTTCGTGGACGTTCGTCGGGACGGGACCGGGACACGGGATTCAGTTGAAGAGTGGACGATTGCTGATCCCCTGCTGGTTTGATGAGACACCAACGTGCGGCGAAGTCCAGTCGTCGTGTTGCATTTACAGTGACGATCACGGCGAGACCTGGAAACGGGGTGAGCCACTGACGCGCAACGCCTCCGATGAGTGTGACATCGTGGAATTAGAAGATGGAACCGTCTATCTCAACGCGCGCTCCCGTGGTCAGAAGCAGCGGGCTTACGCCTTCAGCAAAGACGGTGGACAGAGCTGGTCGGCAGTTCAATACGATCCGAGTCAGCCAGAACCCTCCTGTGATGGGGCGTTGATCCGGCTGAGCGACAGTCGTCGCATGGACAAGAATCGGGTGCTGGTCGCCTGCCCTACGAACCCGGATACGCGGGCCCACATCAAAGTTCGGATGAGCTATGACGAATGCCAGACGTGGCCGATTGCCTCCGAGCCGCTGGCTCATCTCGGTGGCTATTCCGA
>JAPLOC010000021.1:3819-15099 GCA_026692825.1 Planctomycetota bacterium
AATCCTTTGTCTGTACGAGACATGGCCATCGTACAAGGAGTTTGGCGAGAACCGGACCAACCTCGTTCTCGCGAAGTTCAACGTCGAATGGCTGTCCGCTGGAAAAGACACGTTGGCCGCGCCGCGCGCCTTACCCAAGGGGCCGTCCGGTCATCGCTGAATCCGCGGTACGTCGTTGCAACCATCCGAATCGCGGATATAGAACTTGCCGAGGACGCTCGATCCATGAAGACCTACTTCGTTGCCTTCCGATTGGTTACTGCGTTCTCGCTGGCAGTATTCCTGTCGTCAACAGCCACAAGTGCGACGGAGCCGATGCCCGATCCGTTTGCTGGAATGGCGGATGAATATCGAACTCTGACTCGACCGCTGCTGCAACAATTCTGCCTGGAGTGTCATTCGACGGCGAAGCAAGAAGCGGACCTGGACCTGGAGCGATTCGCAGCTCTGGCCGACGTGCGGCGCGGAACGAAAGCGTGGCTGAAGGTGGTCGAGATGCTCGACAATGGCGAGATGCCGCCCGCCGAGTCGAAGCAGCCGTCCCCCAAGCAGCGAAAACAACTGCGCGGGTGGGTCGAACGATACTTGCATGCCGAGTCACTGGCCAACGCAGGCGATCCGGGCCCCGTCGTATTGCGAAGGCTGAATAACGCGGAATACACCTACACGATCCATGATCTGACGGGCGTGGACCTCGATCCGGCTCGCGAGTTCCCAACCGACAGTGCCGCGGGCGAGGGCTTCACCAACGCAGGCAACGCGCTTTCGATGTCGCCGGCGCTGCTGGCCAAGTATCTCGCTGCCGGCAAGGAGATCGCTCGTCATGCGGTGTTGCTCCCGGATGGAATTCGCTTCTCGCAGTTCACCGCACAGCGGGACTGGACGAATGAAACGTTGCTGAAGATCCGGCAGTTCTACCGCCAACGGGTCGAAATCGTTGACATGGGGGTCGGAACATCCGTCGGCCTTATGAATCTGCACGGAGATTGTCGCCTTGGGCAAGCGGGAAAGTTGCCGCTCGAAAAATACTTCGCCGCGACCCTCGCGGAACGGGCCGCGCTCCGCTCGGGCGAGAAGACGATCTCCGTCGTGGCTGCGGAACGTGGGTTGAATGCCAAGTACTTGGGATTGCTCTGGGCGAATATGGACGCGACCGAGCCGTCGCCGCTGCTCGATGGACTTCGAACCCGCTGGCGCGACGCCAAGCCGGAGGATGCCGGGGCACTTGTTACTGAGGTCGCCGCGTGGCAGCGGGGATTGTGGGCGTTCAACGTGGTCGGCTTGATGGGCCGGAAGGGAAGTGGGACACAATGGCAGGAACCTGTCAGTCCGCTCGTGGTGCAGCAGGAGTTTCGTCTTCCGATCCCCGCCGCGAAGGAGGGTGAGGCAGCGAAGGAAGTCGTTATCTCGCTGGTGGTCGGCGACTGCGGTGACGGCGATGAACAGGACTTTGTGGTCTGGCATCAGCCGCGGCTGGTGGCGGACAAGCAGCCGGATCTCTTCCTGCGCGACATCCCGGAGTTGAAGGGGACCGATCCAACGACATTCGGCAAGCATCCCAGCGGCATGTCGCTCGATGCGGCGTCACTCTGCGTGCGAGCACCGTCGGTCATCACGTTGCGCTTGCCCGGTACACTCGCCGCAGGGCGGACGCTGGTGACGACCGCCGCGCTCGATGCGGAGTCGGGCGGCGACGCGAGCGTTCAACCGGACGTGGTGCTCGGTGAGGCGGAAGTCAAGTCGGGGCTGGTGGTCGCGACAACGACGGCGACGCTGTCGACCGTCACAGCGCTCTATCCGGACCATCGCACGGTGTCGTACCAGAAACCCGTTCTGGTCGCGGAGGAAGGTGCGGCCAGCAAGACGTTCGCAGCCGCGATGGAAGCTCACCGCCAGTTGTTTCCGATCTCGCTGTGTTACCCGCAGGTCGTGCCGACCGATGAAGTGCTGACACTGACTCAGTTCCACCGTGAAGACGAGCACCTCGTGCGGCTGGTGGTGGACGAGGCCGAGCAGCGGGAAATCGATCGACTATGGGACGAGCTGCGATTCGTCAGCCAGGATCCGCTGAAGCTGGCGGCCGTTCTCGATTCGCTGGTCGAGACCACGAAAGGCCATCCTCAGGACGGCGGTTTTAACGACGCGGTTAAACCGTTTCATGAGCGGGCGGATGTATTTCGGCAAAGACTGATCGACTGCGAACCGAAGCAGCTCGACGCACTGATCGACTTCGCTTCGCGCGCCTTTCGCCGTCCCCTGGACAAACAGGAAGTCGAAGACTTGCGGGGCTTGTATTGCAGACTGCGCTCGGAAGAGTTGTCGCACGACGACGCCTTCCGGTTGGTCTTGGCGAGAGTCTTTGTCGCGGCTCCCTTCCTGTATCGATTCGAGTCCGTTCCCGACGGAGCGTCGTCGGCTCAGGTCTCTCCCTGGGAACTGGCGACGCGATTGAGTTATTTTCTCTGGTCATCACTGCCCGACAAGGAACTGCGTGCGAAGGCTGCCGATGGGACACTCGGGCATCCGGACATGCTGGAGCAGCAAACGCGACGCATGCTCAAAGACGCTCGCGTGCGCCGCCTGGGGACGGAGTTCGCCTGCCAGTGGCTGCATATTCACGACTTTCCCGCAACGGAAGCGAAGAGCGCGCAGCTCTTCCCCGAGTTCACCGAACTGCGCAGCGACATGTACGAGGAGTCGATCCTGTTTCTCACGGATCTGTTTCAAAGCGACGCTTCGTTGCTCGGTCTTCTGAACGCCGATCACACGTTTGTCAACGAACGATTGGCGAAGTTCTACGGCGTCGCAGGCATCGAGGGTGAATCGTGGCGGCGGTTCGAGGGCATCCAGCAGCACGGTCGAGGCGGGATTCTCGGATTGGCGGCGACGCTCGCCAGGCAATCCGGCGCATCGCGCACGAGTCCAATTCTGCGGGGCAACTGGGTCAGCGAAGTGCTGCTCGGCGAAAAGCTGCCGCGTCCACCGAAAGACGTGCCGCAACTCGCGGACACTGTCCCGGACGGTCTGACCGAACGCCAGATGATTGAGCGACATAGCAGCGATGCCGCGTGCGCCAAATGCCATCAGCGCGTCGATCCACTGGGGTTCGCTCTGGAGAGCTTTGACGCCATCGGTCGCCGCCGTGAAAAAAGCCAGACGGGGCTCGCGATTGACACCAGGACGAAGTTGGTCGACGGTCGCGAAATTGATGGGCTGGCAGGGCTGCGCAGCTATCTGCTGGAACAGCGCCGCAACGCCGTGGTAGGTCAGTTCTGCCGCAAGTTGCTGGGATATGCGCTCGGTCGTGAGACACAATTGTCGGATCAGCCGTTGCTGGCTGAGATGCAGCGGAAATTGGCGGAGAATGGCTATCGCACGTCCACGGCCGTTCTCGCCATTGTGCAGAGTCGTCAGTTTCGGGAGATCCGCGGCCGAGACACGCCATCAGCCGAGAACCCGTAGTTCCACACAATCGCTACAAGCACATTCCTCATGTTCGGAGTCTTGTCCGTGCGAAACCACCATTTCCAACGCCGCACTTTCCTCCGTGGTTTGGGTGTCACGATGGCGCTGCCGTGGATGGAGTCGCTCCCCGTCTGGGGCGATGATGCCTCAACGTCCACGAAGCGCGCGAACGAACCGCCGGTCCGTCTGGCCGTGTTGTTTTCGGGAAACGGTTTCCACGCCGGTCAGTGGTGGGCCAAGGGTGTTGGCAAAGATATGACCCTCGGCCCAGTTCTGGAATCGCTGACCGATTTCCGCGAACGACTGCTGTTCATCAACGGGCTGTACAACGCGGAGGCTCTCAAGGGGAACATCCACAGTTCGCAGACGGGCAACCTGTTATCCGGCGCACCGCTGGCATCCGGCGGCGAGATTCGTTCGGGGACCAGTTTCGATCAGCTTGTCGCGCAGCGTTACGGACACTCGACGAAAGTGCCGAGCCTCGTCCTCGGCTGCGAGCGGTCGAATCCGGGGATTCACAAGAACTATTCGATGCTATACAGCTCGCACATCTCGTGGAGTTCGCCGACCGCCCCGACGCCGCTGGAACTGTATCCTGCCCTGGCGTTCGATCGGCTCTTCAAGGGTGAGGGACAGCGGGGTGATCGAGGCGTGCCCGACGCGGTGCTCGGCGAGGCGAACCGGTTCCGCGGCAAGATCAGTGCCCGCGATCAGCAGAAACTCGACGACGAGTATCTCAATTCAGTGCGCGAGGTCGAACAACGTCTGGAACTGGCGGGCAAGCAAGGGGAATTCCAGGGCTGGCGGCCGACCCTCGACAAGCCCAACGTGCCGCGGCCGCCCGAGGGCATTCCGCAAAACCTCGCCGACCACATGCGACTGATGTGCGACATTCTCGTCCTGGCGTTCCAGACCGATGCGACCCGCGTCTGCACGCTGAAGTTGAACAACGACCACAGCTACCTGCAGTTTCCACACTTGAACGTCGCGGTCGGCCATCACGAATTGTCGCACTCCGATCGCGGCAAAATGTCACCCGACTGGCTGAAAGTCAACCAGTTCTTTCTGGAGCAGTTCGCCTACATTGCCCGTAAGCTGGACGCGATCCAGGAAGGCGAGCGGACTGCGCTCGACAATTCGCGGCCCACTGCAAGGCGGCCGTGTGCTCGACTACGCCAATGGGCCAAACCGCAAAATGTGCAGCCTCTACTTGTCGCTGCTCGACAAATTCGGAATCCGCCTGAAAGAGTTCGGTGACTCGAAGGAACACCTGGCGGAAGTGTGATTGGCTTGGACAAGTGCTTGAAATGAGAAGAGACAGCAGATGCTTGACAGCAGACAACCGATGAAGACTCTTCCACTGCTCGTGGCCATGCTCTGGCCGGGCTTCTCCGGCCCCGCAGTCGCGGATGAGCCGGTCGCCACCGAGTCGCGTTGGAACGTCGGCAAGGAGTTTCTCGGCCAGGCGAAGCGGGCAAATCCCAATGTCGATCGCGATGATGAGCCCACTTGGCATTTCCTGCGAACGACCGGGATGAATGGTCCCGTCGAAACGCGCCAGTGGTTACGGGATGGCAAGTACGTTCCGCTGGCGGAACAAGGCGACAAGCTGTTTGATTCGCCGCTCGATGGTTGGGCGTATCTCGTGGGGCAGCGGTTGGCGCCGCTGGCGGGAAAGGTGACCGCCGAGTACGACGTGGGGCTGAAGTTCAAAGCCGGTGACATGCTCATCGCCCCAGGGCCGGAACATGCCGTGGTGATCGGCTGGCGCAGTCCGGTGGCGGGCATGCTGGAAATCCAGGGCGTGTTCGAGCACGCACAGAACTGCTGCGGCGTGAACTCGCAAATCAAGTGGTATGTCGAACGCGGCTCGGCTCCGGATGAAAAGATTGGATTCCAGCCGACTCCCTTGGCTGCAGGCAGTTCCGACTTCGGCAGCCCAAACCAGGTCGGTGAATTTCACATCAAAGATCAACCGATACAGCCCGGAGATTTCATCTACTTCATCGTCGATGCAGTCGCCGACGGGACCGGCACACCGCATCACGGTGACGCCACGCGGTTTGACGTGACTCTAACGGTTCGTGATGCGAAGCGGCCGCCACCGCCTTCGTTCGAGAAGGATGTCCTGCCGGTGCTGGCTGCGAAGTGCCACGACTGTCACGGCGCGGATGTTCAGGAAGCTCGGCTCGACCTGCGCACGCTCTCCGAGATCTTGCGGGGCGGGGAAAATGGGCCAGCGGTCCTGCGGGGCGAACCTCATGGCAGCTTGCTGTTCGATTTAGTCACCTCGGGCCAGATGCCGCCGGGGAAGGACGGCAAGCTGACCTCGCAGGAACTTGCCCTCTTGCGGCGGTGGATCAAGACGGGCGCGCCGGCGGATGAAAAGATTGTCGCTTTGCCGCCCCGTACTCAAGTCAGCCCGGAAGACCGGCAGTTCTGGGCGTTTCAGCCGCCGCGGAAGTCCGACGTTCCGCGGGTGCAGCACGCGGACCGCGTTCGCTCGCCGATCGATGCGTTCTTGCTCTCGAAGCTGGAATCCAGGGAGCTGAAGTTTTCTCCTGAAGCCGATCGGGCCACGCTGATTCGGCGGGCGTATTTCGATCTGATCGGCCTGCCGCCAGAGCCAGCGGCGGTGCAGGCGTTTCTGGACGACCCTCGGCCCGATGCCTATGAGCATCTCGTCGATGAGTTGTTGCAGTCGCCCCACTACGGCGAGCGGTGGGGCCGACACTGGCTCGACGCGGCGGGCTATGTCGATAATCGGTTGTTCGACGGGGATCTCTCCTCGATCTATCCCAACGAAGGGATCTGGCGTTACCGAGACTATGTGGTCAATGCGTTTAACGCTGACAAGCCCTACGACCGCTTTCTCACGGAGCAACTTGCGGGGGACGAGTTGGTCGATTGGCGTCGCGCCGACTCGTTCACTCCGGAGACGCTGGCACTCCTGTCGGCCACGGGATTCATGCGTTGTGTCGAGGATCACACCAGCGAGCCCCAGTACGGCATCGACAAACGCTATGAAGTCATCAACCAGGTGGTCGACATGTTTTCGACTTCGGTGCTCGGCCTGACGATGGAGTGTTGCCGCTGCCATAACCACAAGTACGATCCGCTGCCGCAGCGCGATTACTACCGCCTGATGGCCTGCTTCGAACCGGCGTTCAGTGTTCATGACTGGAAGCGACCGCAGGATCGGTTCCTGGCGGATGTCTCGCTGACAGAACGCGCTGCGATCGAGGTCCACAACGCCGCTCTCGACAAGCAGGTCGCCGACCTGCAGCCCATGGTCAAGGCAGCCGAAGAAGCCAAAGATCAATCCCGGCAGGCCGACCTGAAAAAACAGATTGGCGACTTACAGGGACTGAAAAAGTCCTACGGCAAGGTGCAGGCACTGTGGGATGTCGGGCCCGCGCCGACATCTCGCGTTCATCGGCGAGGAAATGTCCATGCTCCCGGCGTCTTGGTTCAGGCGGGGTTCCCCGAGATCTTGCAGCCACCGGGAAGTTTGATCGTGGCGACGGCGGGCGATGCGTCCGGCGAATCGAGCGGCCGGCGACTAGCTCTCGCGCGTTGGCTGACTCAGCCCGATCATCCGCTGACCGGGCGAGTCATTGTCAATCGCGTGTGGCATCACCATTTTGGACGTGGCATCGTGGAAACGCTGGGGAACTTCGGCCGATCGGGAAGTCTCCCAACACACCCAGAACTGCTCGACTGGTTGAGCGTCGATTTCGTCGAGCACGGCTGGAGCCTCAAGCGCCTGCACCGACAGATCATGCTGTCGAGCGCCTATCGGCAATCTTCGCGGCGACCGCCGATCGATACTGCGGTCGACTTGCCCCTGGCGCGCGGCGAACAGGCCGACCCGGAAAACGCCCTGCTCTGGCGGATGAACCTGCGTCGATTGGAATCTGAAATCGTCCGCGACTCGATCCTGACCGCTTCCGGCGCGCTCGATCGCACGGCGGGTGGGCCTCCCGTCGAGATCACCAAACCAGCGGACGGCCTATCGGAAGCCGCGTCACACCGGCGCAGCCTTTATTTGTTCGCTCGGCGAGTTTATCCACTGAAGTTCCTGGAGATTTTCGACTCACCCATCATGCCCGTGAACTGTACCCAGCGGATGAGTTCGGCGACCGTGCTGCAATCGCTGGCCCAGCTCAACAGCGAGTTCCTGTTCGAACAGGCGGACCGCATGGCCAGACGAGTAACCAACACCGCCGGAGCCGATTCGGCTGCGCGAATCGAATTGGCGTTCCAACTGGCGCTAGCACGAAAGCCCAAGGACTCCGAGTTGAAACACAGCCTGGCGTTTGTCGGCGAGCAGGCGAAGAATCACGAAACGGCTGGCGCTCAGGCGGACAAGGCGACCCAGATGGCGCTGGCGGACCTGTGCCACATGTTGCTTTCAACCAGCGAATTTTTGTACGTGGAGTAATCCAATCATGACAGTCACTCGACGTGAAGTATTGAAATCGCTTGGCGGGGGCTTCGGAACGCTGGCCCTGGCCGGCGTCATGAGCGATGCCCGTCTACTGGCTGCGGAGTCGGGCACGGCCGCGAACCGTCACGGACACACCCTCGCCCCGCGCGATGGGCATTTCCCCGCGAAGGCCCGGGCGATCATTCAACTGTTCCAGCACGGCGGTCCTTCGCAGATGGACCTGTTCGACGACAAACCGGAACTCTCAAAACGCAACGGCCAGCCGCATCCGGAACAGGTCGAAACGTTTCAGCTCGGCAACAAGAATGTGCTGATGGGGACGGCGTTCAAGTTCGCCCGCCACGGCCAGAGCGGCCTGGAGTTCTCGGAGTTGATTCCGCACCTGTCGTCAGTCGCGGACGACCTGTGCCTGGTGCGCTCGATGTTCACGGAGAACAACAATCATCCGTTTGCGATCAACATGATGCAAACGGGCAAGACGTTCTGGGGGCGACCCGCGATGGGATCGTGGGTCGGTTACGCTCTGGGTAGTGAGAATCAGAACCTGCCAGGATACATCGTGCTGCGCGACCCGGCGGGCTACAACACATCGGGCAAGATGGTCTGGTCGAGCGGCTGGTTGCCCGCCGTGTTTCAAGGGACTGAGTTCGGTTCCTCGGGAACGCCGGTTCTGCATTTGCAGCCTGCTCGAACGATCTCCGCCAACGTCCAGTCGCGCTCGCGCGAGTTCCTTTCGCAGCTCAATACTCTTCACCTGGCCGAGCATCCGCGCGAGTCAGAGCTTGAGGCGCGGATCCAGAACTTCGAACTCGCCGCGCGGATGCAGTTGTCCGCCACGAATATCCTCGATCTTTCGCAGGAGACCGAAGCGACCCGCAAATTGTACGGCCTCGACAATCCGGCGACTGTTGGTTACGGCACGCGCTGTCTAATGGCCAGGCGGCTGGTCGAATCCGGTGTGCGGTTCGTGCAGGTCTTCCCGCCGCTCAGCCCCAGCTTCCAACCGTGGGACAACCACGGAGATCTGAAGAACGGACTCAAGACAATCTGCGGTCACGTGGATCAGCCGAGTGCCGCACTGATCACGGATCTGAAGCAGCGCGGGTTGCTGGACGACGTCATTGTTCAGTGGACGGGCGAGTTCGGACGCTTGCCGATCACCGAGGGATCCGACGGCCGCGACCACAATCGGCATGCTTTCAGTCTGTTGATGGCCGGCGGCGGCTTCAAGCCGGGGCACATTCACGGGGCCACTGACGAGTTTGGCTACAAGTCCGTCGAGAACCGCGTCAGCGTCCCTGACCTGCATGCCACAATCCTGCAGCAACTGGGCCTCGATCACACTCGCCTGAATTTCACCCACAACGGCCGCCCGGAGCGGCTCACCGACCCCGAAGTCACTGGCGCTCGCGTCGTCACCGAGGTACTCGCATGAAAGATTCACCCGTCGCTCCTCCCATGAATTCATACGAAATCTTACGACGCCGTTTCTTGCAGACGTTGTGGCTCACATCGCTGGGTGTGGCCGCTGGGCCGTTTGTCGTGCCGGCTTCCGTTTGCTCGGCCCGCGCCGATGAGCCTTCGATGTCGCTTTCGCTGGTTGGATACAACGAGCACCGAACGAATTTGCCCGGTGGGAGGCATGCGAACGTCAGCACGAACCGGGCGATGGTCGTGAAGGCGGATGGCACCGAGCGGCGTTCGATCGGTAGCGAACTTGTGAACGAGGCCGGAACTTGGACGCAGTTCGCTGGCTGGTCTCCGGATGGCGAGACGGCGGTTGTGTTGCGAGGTTGGGAGAGTGTTGAGAACGCTCAGTGGGAAGAAGAGCACAAAACGTTTCGATTCACGCCGGAAGGCTGGCTGGTGGATTCGTATCTCGTTGATATGGCGACCGGCAAGGCGGAGAACGTCACCGGCGTTGAACGAGTCAGCTTCTACAACTCAGGACTGTTCTTCTGGCCGAACGACCCGACGAAGCTCGGCTTCACGGCATTGATTGGCGGCAACTCCAAGCCGTTTCGCATGGACCTTGATGGCCGGAATAAGACGGACCTGACGAAGAATTCGAGTGGCTTCGCGTCTGGCTTTAGCAGTTCGCCGGACGGCTCGCGGATTTCTTATCACGAGAACTATCAGGTCTATCTGGCCGACGCCGATGGCACGAATCGCGTGCATGTTCAGACAGGTCATCCGTTTGTCTTCGCTCCACGTTGGTCGCCCGACGGGAAGTGGCTGCTGTTCGTTTCCGGAGAACACTACAACTGCCATCCGCACATTGTGAACGCTGACGGGACCGGCCTGAAGAAGCTGGCCGACAGAGGTGGCTACCCGGGCGTTATTGAGTTTCTGGATGTGCCCGATTACCACGGCGGCAGCAGCGATGTCCCCAACTGGTCGATCGACAGCCGGTCCGTCTTCTACACGGCAAAGATCGGAGAGAACGTCGAGTTGTTTCAGATCACGCTCGATGGTCAGGCCGAGCAGTTGACTCGCTCCGCCGAGGGAACTTTGCACTATCATCCCACGCTTTCGCCCGATGGTCGCTGGATCGTCTACGGGTCAAAGCGCAGCGGCGTGCGGAATCTGTTTGTGATGCGTCTCTCAGATCGGAAAGAGCACGCACTGACCAACGTTTCCGCAGGTCACGCCGCGATGCACGCCTATTGGCAACCCAGAACGGTCGAGAAATGAACGTCACCAACAAGTCCTCGTCGCGGCAAATCATGCGGTGCCACGGAGAGGTACATTGCAAGAATCGAGGATCGGCAACTTGCCAGTCGTTTTTTTGGAGCGTTGTTGCGCGAAGTCGACTGCTGTCGTTATCGATGCTTCTCCTGGTCGTGTGCGGCTCTGAACTGTTCGCGGCCGACGCCGACGCGAAGTTTGTCGAAGCCGTGTTGCCGTTGCTCGAAGCAAAGTGTGTTTCGTGCCACGGGCCGGAGAAGCAGGAAGGGAACTTGCGGCTCGATTCGTGGGCCGCGGCGAAAGCGGGTGGTGATCGAGGCGCGGCGATTGTTGCCGGCAATATCGAGAAAAGTCTGCTCATGCAGGCGATCTCGTTTCGCGATCCCGACTTTCAGATGCCGCCCAAACAAAAGCTGTCCGACACGGAGATCGCGACGCTCACCGAATGGGTGAAAGCAGGCGCCGTCTGGCCCGAGCCGGTGACCGTATTGTTTGAGGATCAACCGCAGTTCCTCGCGGCGCTCGCGAACGGCAACGGAACAGGCCGACTGATCGAAGAAGGAGCATTCGGCGGCAAAGCGGCGCTGGGGATCACTCCGCTGCAACGCGACGGCGTGAAGATTCCCGGCTGGAATTTTGCGATTCGCGAGACGCCCCAGCCGGGCGAGTACCGCTAT
>JAPLOC010000022.1:0-4906 GCA_026692825.1 Planctomycetota bacterium
CCGAAAGGGGTCTCACCGGTTAGCTCACTCTTAAAGAAAGTGAGTGGTGAAACACTGACAACAATTCCACACAGCCCTTCGACTACTCCGGTGAAAACCGGAGCAGTCAACTCGCATCAACAATCGGGTAAGTACTCGCAACTCGCGAATCGGAAACGACTTACGCCAAATGCCCCCACAAGGGCTCGAACCTTGAACCTAGTGATTAAGAGTCGCCTTGATCACTTCGATCTGGTTCGCCGCAATCCTCGTGACGGCAACGACTTAAACGTTGTATGGTGAACGCATTCCGGACACCCGGCATTCCAGGACTCTACACGATTCTTCAGCGATTACCACCGATTCTCTGACAATTCTCTGACCGCGGTGCGACCAGATCAGCAGCGACATCGAGTATTGTTCGATCAATGCGAGTAACGTCAGGCGTCGCGGCGGCGATGTCAAGCTGGTACAGACCCAATACCGCCGTCCGCCAGTGCAACGCCGGGAATGCCCGTTCGAAATCTGGAGATTTTACGACGCGGCCGTAACCGGTCGCATAACTGGATCCGCCGGTTGGTATTTGCGAAAAACTCCATTGAATCTCCGCATGCGGCGAAAGCCACACGTAACCGGGCCGAATACGACTACTTGATGACAGGGGGAACTCGCCATGGAGCGTGGTCGAGTTGTTAAAATGTTGAACAGCCCGAGTTTGGGCCGGTTCCATTCGCAGGACAGTTGAGAAATCTCGGATCAGCGAACTGACTACAGGCCATCGCTCGATGCGTTTCATACATGCCGCCGATATTCATCTCGACAGTCCATTGCGAGGACTAGACCTAAAACAAGTGAACTTTTAGGGCGAAATGGGCGTCGCGGGAGCGCGCAGCCCCGACCCGGCGCCGGCCATTTCGGCGACGCAGTTTTTAGGCGGCGGTGTTTGTTTCGATTTGGTTTCAGTTGGTACCGTGAACCGGTTGGGCGGTGATTGAGCGGATTGCCGAACCCATCCACAGGCACGGCTCTTGTGGCGGTCCGTTTCCGGATCCGCCGTTTGATGCTTCAGCATTTCAGCATGGCAGCCAATCGAAAGAACGCCTGCAGGTAGGGATTCCAGTTGAGTACGCGTACGATTCGGCGATGTCCCTGGCGGACGATTTGACACGGAATGCGAATGAAGGCGTTCACGAAAGTCTTGGACTCCAAGCGTAGCAGTTTGCGTTTCTCCTCCGTGTGTTGCTGCAGGCAGCCATTGTTGACCGGCACCAGCAGCGCGGCCCAAGCCTTGAGAGTCCAGGCCAGCGACGTCATCAGCATGAACGCCCAGTTGCTGATCAGATTGTCGACGGGGGCCTGCAACGCGCCGACTCCCCCCGAAACTTGGGCGATCTGGTTTTCCTGAGTGCAGCGGTCGTTGCAGTCGAACACCACTTCTGTCGACGTCTTGTCGTCATCATTGCTGATGTAGAAGAAATCCCCGATTTTCTGCGCACCAGAGCTATCACCCCCTTCCGTCGAGATATACAACGGAGTTATCGTGCCGCAAACGTCTCCCGCCCATGCTGAGGAACCCGTCATGAATGATGTGCAGAACAAGAATGTGCAGAACGAACTTCGCCGCAGGAGACGATTCTGCTGTCGGCTTGTCGGCTGCGTCGGCCTGTTCCTGGTGTGCGTGTTGGATTGCCGTGGCAGCCGCGTTGTTCTAGGCGCTGCGCCAGAAGAGTCATTCATCGCGGTTCGTAATCCTCAGACGCTGCCGCCGCGGATTTCAGCCGAGCGGATTGCGCTCGGCATCACCGGCGACTACAAGCCGTCGCTGGCGTTGCTGCCTGGTGGCGAATTGCTGCTCGTCATGTTCAATCAGGTCGACAATGGCGGGGGGAAAGTCCGCGAAGACATGATCTACTTTCGCTCGGCCGATGGTGGGAAGACGTGGGGCGAGCGAAAGGTCCTGCCGCTGTTAGGACGCGAACCCTACTTCAGCGTGCTGCGCGACGGGACGTTGTTCATCACGACGCACCTGCTGCCGCAGGATGTACGTAACACCGACGGCTACATCCATAGTTACGTCCACCGCTCCACCGACGGCGGCAAGACCTGGAGCACGCTGAAGATCGGTGCGGAAGATGTGCCGGGAGTCGCTGAGAAGACCTGGACGCATAGCAGCCGCAACGTGCTCGAACTGCAGGATGGCTCTTTGATTCTGGGAGTCTCCGCTGGCAGCAGCACGGACTATCTCTGGCGTTCGAAGGACAAGGGGAAGACGTGGGATCGGTCACTGGCCTGCATGGTCGAAGGGTTCGACGTGAAGAAGCAGGGATTTCCCTGGCACGCGGAAACAGTCTTCTGGCAGGCTGGCAACGGCGACCTATTGGCAATCGCCCGTTGTCACTCCGGCGCGTTGCCGGCGCTGAAGAACAGCGAGATCCCGCAGGGCGATGACAGCGTGGAGCGGATGGCCCTGTTTCGTTCGCGCAACGGCGGCGGGACCTGGACCCTCGAACCGGAGATGGGGAACGACTACGCCGAACACTACCAGGCGGTGCTGCGACTACAAGACAAACGCCTGCTGTTCACGTTTACCGTCCGAGGTCTACGACCACCTCTTGGATTGCAGGCCGTGTTGGGAACCGAGAAACCGGACGGCTTTGAGTTCGACTTCAAGTCCGACCGGCTGGTGCTCGACGAGAAGACCCCCACAGACAAGCCCAGCGGTGGCGGTTTCGGCAACACCGTGCAACTGCCCGACGGCCAACTCGTGTCGGCCTACACCTATCGCGGCGAAGACGGTAACGTACACGCCGAAGTACTCCGCTGGGCGTTGCCAGAATTGGCGATGTAGTTGGACGACGCATGGAAACTGAGTCACCACGAGAGGTCAAGTCGTGCGAGTTCGAGATCTTCGGCAGACGACTCCGGGTGGAGATTCGGCACGGGTGCGATTCAAGGCCGCGTCCCTGGCATTGGCCTATCTGGCCAGCGTCCGGATGGCAAGTTTGATTCAGGCCGAAGAGTCCGCGGGAGTCCTGCCATCCCGGTGGGTGACGAGCCTGCCATCCGTGGCGATTGCCGCCGAGCACAATGTGATCGAGCCGGTCGCCGTGCGGACCCGTTCCGGCTCTTTGCTGGTGGCTGCGGAGAGTGTAGGGAAGAACGAAAGCGCCATCCTGCTGTCGCGCAGCACGGACCAGGGACAGACGTGGAATCGTGAGACCGGGCATCTAGTTCAAGCGAAGGACGGATATCGGGTCAGTGCCGGTGCGGCAGGGATGCGTCCCTCGGGACGGCTGGTGCTGGCCTGCCACGAGTGGCAGGAGAAGCCCGGCACGGTAAGACACGTCCGCGAGGAACCGGCCGGAGTGCATCATTATCAGTGGAGTGGCTACCACCGAGCGAGTGTGCTGAAAGTTTTCCTCAGCGATGATGACGGAGCAACCTGGACGTCGGCCGTCACGAACGTCTCAGGCGGCCCGGTGGCGACAGCGGCCATGGGAACAGTGTTCGCGGCGAACGGCACCGACTGGTTTCCTGTCTACGGACCTTCCGATGACAAGCAAACGAATGCCGCACTCAGTGGCATCGGGTTGATGCGCAGCGACGACGATGGCCAGTCATGGAAGTTCTCACACTGGATTGCCAAAGCGGATGAAGCACACCACATCGGCTACGGTCCGGGGGATGTGACCGTGCTGCCCGATGGGCGCTGGCTCGGACTGCTGCAAGGCAATTACCGCGGACTCGGTGACTACACCCGCCCGCGAGTCTGCCGCACGATCAGCTCCGACGCCGGGCGGACGTGGAGCTTGCCTGAGCAGAAGTTCCTGAATCATGGCACGTCGACCGTCACGTTGGATGGTCGCGATGGTGAAGAGATCATGGTCGGCGGTTGGAAGGACCGGGGCATTCACTTCACGGTCGGCGCTAACGCTGGCGAAGACTGGCTGTATCAGGACCAGGTGTGGTGGTGCATCTGGTACGGTGTGGGAAATCGCGGCGGAGCGCGATTGCTGAAACTGGATGAGGGAGTGCTGGCGGTTTACCACTGGATGGACGACAAAGATCTTTCGCGCACGCAAGTCCGCGCCCAGATGATTCGCCGCGCAACTGGACCAGCGCCTGAAACAGACTGTCCGAAGGTCGAGAAGCTCAAACCGCAGTCACAGTGGCGCATGGCCGAGGCGTACCAGTTGCCGCCTATCCCCGATGCGCCGGCTGGAATCCGCATCAAGACGCTGTTGAAACTGCGCAGCGGCGAATGGATCTGCCTGGGTTATGTGGGGTCGAAGAAAGCGGACACCGCCTACGGTTTCGCACCAACCGGTGTGTGCGCCCTCCGCTCGGCGAAAATCACCGGCCCGTGGAAGAAGATCGCCGACATCCCCATGCCGCCGGAAGTCGGCGGTTTGTTTGATACCGGCACTGGCACCGGCGTTCCGGGTGCGATGGTGCAGCACTCCTCTGGTCGGCTCTTCCTGCCACTCAGCACGAGCAACCGGAAGGACATCATCCTGACTTGCTCGGATGATGAAGGAAGGACCTGGCGAACCATCGGTTCCATGGCACAGATCACCGGACTTCCGGCCGTCCATGAAGCCGACAAGATGGTCGAGCGGAAGGACGGCAGCCTGGTCTTTCCGATGCAGCGGCCGTTTCATGGGGAGAGCAAACAGCATCCGCTGTTCTACGTTCGTAGCCGCGATCGCGGCGAGACTTGGAGCGCGCCGGCTTTCTGGGCGACGCATCCCGGAACACGGTACGAAGGGCTGAGGCACGGCTCGTTCGCTGACCTGCGCGAAACATCTCTGGCAGTGCTGAATGACCACGACTGGCTCGGCCTCTTCCGCGAATCGCGCGGGACACAATCGCCGGAGAATGCGGAACGCGGTCCCTTGAGTATGCCCTTCCTGTGTCTGGCGCACAG
>JAPLOC010000022.1:4924-9268 GCA_026692825.1 Planctomycetota bacterium
CGGCCGGACTTGGAAAACCTCATTCGGCTTTCTGGGCGTGGAGCCGGACATCGAATCCTTGCCGGGGGGCGCCGTGATGGCGACGTTCCGCGACGACAATCTGGCCAGCGTTTGGATCTCTTACGATAAGGGCGTGTCGTGGCAGATCCAACACGACCCGGCCGAACTTCCCTGGCGGAACGGCGCCGCCGAGCAGTCGACGCAGTGGCCTCCCGGCGGCGAACCGATCATCCGCGTCATCGACGACCATACAGTCGCGGTCATCTGCGACTCGGGGATGATCCCTTCCGGTAAGTTGCTCCCGCCGGATTACAAACTGAGCAAGGAATTCCAAGGCCGAGTGCAGGTCCGTTACTTTTGCCGTGAACCGGCCGGCCGACAGCCGGATTCCGAAATCATCGACGCAAGAAAATGACACCCCGAGTAAGATTTCAATCAGGAGTTGATGCCAATGCTCACCATTCGCACTGCCACGGCCGATTTGACGTGCTCCCTCAGTCGACGCGATGCGATGCGACTGGCGTTCGGCGGGATGTTGGGGACCGGCCTCGTGCCAGGATTCTCCCCGAATGCTTATGCGAAACCGCGGGAGGAAAATGCCGCAGTGCCCGCCTTCGGCCGCGCGAAGTCGCTGATTCAGATCTATCTGTATGGCGGCCCCAGTCACATTGACGTGTGGGACTTGAAACCAGAGGCGCCGGCCGAGATCCGTGGCGAGTTCCGTCCGATTGACACAAAGGTCCCTGGCCTCCAGTTGTGTGAGCACTTGCCGAAACTTTCGGCGATGGCCGACCGACTGGCAGTCATCCGTTCGTTGACCCACGGCGAGAGTGGGCACGGCGCGGCGGCGCACTGGATGCTGACCGGGCGGGCACCCGGCAGCAGCGGCGAGATTGCACCAACACCGGAGGATCATCCGCACATCGGCTCGGTCGTTGCTGCGCGCGAATCGCAGAATCGCCGGGTGTCGTCTCGCGTTCCGGCATTCGTGTCGCTGCCGTGGCAGATCGCTACGCAGATCAATGTCATCCCCGCGCAGGACGCTGGCTACCTTGGCCGCCAGTTCGATCCATTGCGTGGACAGTACATCGATCTTCAAGGCGATCGGTTCACGTTGCCCGATTCCGCCGCCCTCGAATCCGCCGTGCAGTTGCACCGTGAGTCGGATGCCACGCGCGACCGCTACGGCCGAAACGTCTTCGGTCAAAGCGTGCTGCTGGCCCGGCGACTTGTCGAAGCGGGAGTCCGTGTGGTCACGGTCTACTGGCCCGACCGCAGGGACGAAAAGGCCCTTTTCTATAACGGCCAGCGTCAACGCGTGAGTGTGCCGATGTGGGATACACACGGGTCATCCACCGGGGACACGGCCAATTTTCCGTCATTGAAGAATCGACTGTTGCCGCCACTCGATCTGGCCTCGAGCGCGCTGCTGGATGACCTGGCGGCGTCCGGGCGACTGGGAGAAACGCTGGTCGTCTGGACCGGCGAGTTCGGGCGGACACCGCAGATTCAGGGAGATGGCCGCAGCCACTACAGCCGCGCTTTTTCCAGCATGCTTGCCGGAGGCGGTACCAAAGGCGGGCTGGTGTATGGCCGGACCGATGCCACTGCCTCGGCCGTCGTCGATAACCCCATCGGGCCAGGCGACTTCCTGGCCACCATTTATCATCTCTTGGGCGTTCCCTCGGATATCGAATTGGCAAGCCCCGAGGCCCCCAAGCGACGCATCGTCAGTGGGCAGGCAGTACGGGATTTGATCGGTTGACCGGAGCAGGCTCAAATTGGTTGCGTTCGCAGTGCCCCTCAACGTCACTTTTTCGAGAACAGGAACCAAGCATGCGTATCGGTTTAATCCTCATTCTTCTCGCGGGGAGGGCCATTGCGGACGAAGTTCCGTTCGGCCAGCGCGAACATTTCGTCAGACAGCTCAGCGACGAACAGAATTCATTGACGATTCCCGCCGAGTTGCAGGTGGTCAGCCAACCCTGGCAGCGTGAAAACGCCCAGATGCCGTATCTCGTTTACATGCCAGAGAAGGATCGACTGCTGATGCTTGTGGAATGCCGGCAACCGATTCAGACGGCCTTCATCACCAGCGACGATCATGGCAAGACCTGGAGCGAACGGAGGTGGATGAGCACCGATTCGGACGGCCGACCGAACGGCGTCGCGTTGGGATTGACGTACCTGGGCCAAGGCAAGCTGCTGGCATTTCCGGAAAACGTCGTCACCGGCCAGTGGATCAGCCAGGACTACGGGGAAACCTGGAAGAAGTCCGATGTCCGTGACACCGTGACGGAACGCTACGTCTGGGATCCGCTCTTGGTGATCAAGGATCGAGAGGGGCGCGTCACCCAGTTGATTGAAGGCAGTTACCGGCCGACAGGCAAGGCACGAGGATTGCCGTCGCGAGATTATTCGCAGGCCTATCTGCGATCGAGTCTGGACGAGGGGCGGAGTTGGAGCAATGAGGTCAAAGTCCCGCAGTGGCTGGGGGTGAATGAGGTCAGCCTGATCGTCGCAGGCAACGGGGACTGGGTCGCGGCCTGCCGCCTCGACGAGCCCCCTGAGTTTGGCAAGGGAGATTACGCCGACCTCTACTCGGGACTGGGTGTTTCGATTTCGAAGGATCAAGGGAAGACCTGGTCAGAGCGAGAGGTCTTGCACGACTTTGGCCGTCATCATTCCAGCATGGTCCTGCTGCCCGACGGACGAATCGTGATGACCTACGTGGTGCGCGCCGGGTATCCGAATACCGCGGACGGATTTCCTCAGTTCGGCATCGAGGCCGTGGTCAGCAGCGATCACGGCCAGTCATGGGATCTGGGCCACCGATATATCCTGGCCGAGTGGCGGGGAAACATCCGCGTGGACAGCGGACCGACCAATGGCTGGTGCAGTCCGCAATCCACCTCGACCGTGCTGTTGCCCGACGGCGCGATTTTGACGGCGTTCGGCACGGGTCATCGCAACCCGATGGGTGCGAAAGTTTGGCTAATGGATGTGGCCTTGGTCCGTTGGCGCTTGGCACCGGCGACTACAACTCAACCGCGTGATTGACGCAGTCCGATTCCGATCGGGACAGCGATCACAAATCCCTGTCAAAGGCCGACCAAACGATGCATGATCGACAGAAACAGAACCGACGCGATTTCTTGATGGCCTCCGCCATCGGAGCAGGCAGCGTCCTGTGGAATCGCCACGGCAGCGCACACGAATCAGAGAATATCAATCGGAAGTTCGCGTTGCACTCCTGGGAGCGCGATCCGCGCAATCCGGTCTTTATCCCCAAGTCCCCCTTCGATGCGCGTGGATCACAGGGACCGTGTGTCGTTCCGAACGAGGGCCGGTGGTGGATGTTTTATGGCGGGCATGGGACCGATGATAAGCTGCGGATCTGCCTGGCGACGGCATCTCCGGACCGGCCGACGGAATGGGAACGATTGGGGCCTGTCATTGATCTCGGAGGGCCCGGATCATTTGACGAAGTGCATTGCATTTACCCCTGCGTACACCGTTTCGGAGATCAATGGCACTTGTACTATTCTGCCCGCAGCACTCGTGTGGGGCCTCAGAATTTCTCGCAGTATTGGGGGATCGGTCTGGCGACGAGCGACAACCTGCGAGACTGGAAGAAGCATCCCGATAGCCCGGTCCTGCTGGGGGACGGAGTGCCCCAGTATCCTGA
This sequence comes from Planctomycetota bacterium, assembly GCA_026692825.1. Classification (GTDB taxonomy): domain Bacteria; phylum Planctomycetota; class Planctomycetia; order Planctomycetales; family Planctomycetaceae; genus UBA10511. The sequence continues at coordinate 8,613 of JAPLOC010000022.1, forward strand.
CAACCGGGCGCTTGTGGGACTCGGGAATATTCTGGAATCGCCGCAGCCGGACGGCCGGACGCTGTACCGCCTGCATTATACGATTCTGCCCGGCGGCACGGAGCGTGACCCCAATCACAAAGTCTGCGCCGCCGCCGAGTCGTTCGATGGGATCGAGTGGAAGAATCGCCGAGTCGTGCTCGACCGCCGCCAGGACGCGGCCTATGAAAACACCGGCGTCGTCGGATTGCATGTCTGGAAAACGAAGACTCGCTACCGGGCGATCTATACGGGGATGGACGCCGGGCTGACCTACTCCCTGTGCGAGGCCGTGAGCAAGGACGGACTGACCTGGGAACGAGGCGCCCCGGGCGAAAACGTTTCGCTCTCCATCCGGCCCAACACCTGGGAAAGCGGCACGATCGGCTATCCCCACCTGCTGCGCGAAGCGGACACATTTCGAGTATTCTACAACGGCGCGCGAGGCTACGGTTCGACCGGAATCGGCATGGTCACCGCACCAATGCTCGATTGAGTGTTAACGCGATTCGCTACCCAGAAGGGACGTATGTGTCATGAAGGTTTCCCGCCGAAGTTTCCTGGCTGTTTCAGCCGCCATCCCCTTGACGGGGATGTCACCGCATGATGGGACCGCGGAAGAAGCCCCCACACGCAAA
>JAPLOC010000023.1 GCA_026692825.1 Planctomycetota bacterium
CGCCAATCCATTCCATGCCTGGCGCCAATTCACCACCGATGAACCCGACCAGTCGTCGGAAGTCCTGCGCGAGCGTTGGAGCAAGCTCACCGACTTCTGGCGTTCCGAAATGACAACCCGGCGCGAGTTCAATCAAACGCAGTTCGCTCCGCTCTGGGACTTGCGCGGAGAACAACAGCGGGAGTGGTTTCCGTCGGGAACGGGATTGGATTCAGCAGCGGTGCCAAAAGCAGTGCGAGTCGCGGCTTCAGGGCGAGCGACGCCGAACGGCGAGTTCAGTATTGAGGCCGACGGTGACCGCGTAGTACGAGGCATCCATCCGGCCGGGATCTTCACGCACGGAATCAGCAGTCGACACACTGGCGTGCTCCTGTCCCCGCGGTTTCTGATTACGACCGACAGCATCAGTGTGCGGGCGATGGGCCAGAACAGCATGGTCCGACTGGTGATCGAGAACTATCCGATTGGCAACGGCGGCGTCTATCCGGCCACTCCACTCGCTCGCGATGAACTCGGCTGGTTGCGGCTCGATACGGCGTATCGCAAAGGTTCTCATGCGCACTTCGAGTTCTCCACCAATACGGCCGATCGGGCGTTTTTCGGAGCGGCTCAGATCGCGACGAGTCATCAAGCCGAACCGCCGCGCGAGACCACGGCGCCGATCGTAAGCCTGTTGCAAGACGACTCGCCCTCATCCTCCGACGAGCTGGCGTTGCGCTATGCCGACCGACTGCAGCACGCGGTTCGCGCCTGGCAGGCCCAGTCGATCAGTGACGACGACACAGCATTCCTCGACTTCTTCCTGCGTCGCGATCTGCTTCCGACTACGCTCGCGGCTCTGCCTCAACTGCGTGAATCCGTCGATCGCTACCGGCAACTTGAGCGGGAGATTCCAATCCCGCGACGCGCTCCTGGCGTGCTGGAGGCGGCAGCGCTTGATCAGCCGCTGTTCGAACGCGGGCAACACACGCGACCCGTTCAGCCAGTGCCGCGTCGCGGGTTATCGCTGTTTGGAGCCGCCCCGTTCGCAACTTCGCAAAGCGGCCGATTGCAGTTGGCCGAACAGACGGCGTCGGCGCAGAACCCGCTGACCGCGCGGGTGATGGTGAATCGGTTGTGGCAACACCTGTTTGGAAAAGGCATCGTCGGGACGGTTGACAACTTTGGCCGGCTCGGAGATCAACCGACACATCCGGAGTTGCTCGATTATCTCGCATCGCGATTCGCACAGGACGAACAATGGTCGATCAAAAAGATGCTGCGATTGCTCATGACTTCACAGTCGTGGCAGCAAGCATCACTTGCGTCCGCAACCGCCCAGGAAATCGACGGGACCAATGACTGGCTGTCGCACATGCCCGTGCGCCGCCTGGAAGCAGAAGCGATTCGCGATTCGATCCTGGCAGCGTCGGGACAGTTGAATCCGGCGATGTACGGACCGGGTGTCAACGTCTATTTCGTCAACAAGACCGAGGGTGGAGGCCCCAAAGGACCACTCGACGGTGACCGTCGCCGAAGCATTTACCAGAGGATTCGCCGCAACGCCGCCAATCCGTTCCTGGAAGTCTTCGACGCTCCCAGGCCGTCCACGACGCGCGGCAGGCGCGACGTCACCAACGTGCCAGCTCAATCGCTGACAATGCTCAACGATGCGTTCGTCATTGACCAATCCGCGAAGTGGGCCGCGTCGCTGATCACCGACGGCGCGACCAGCGAGCAACGAGTCCGACGCATGTTTGTGATTGCAGTCAGTCGCGAACCGGACGCTGACGAACTGCAGGCTTCGCTCGATTACGTCACAGAACTAGCCGCCGAACAAGGCGTCGCAGTAGCCGACGTTTCCGGCAGCGTTGTGGTCTGGCAGGACTTCGCCCAGTCGCTCTTTTGCCTCAAGGAATTCATCTATGTCCGATAACACGTCGCGCGTCGTTCTACCAATCACTCGCCGCAACATGCTCGCCCGAAGTTCCGTCGGCTTTGGATTGACAGCACTGACCGGTCTGTTGGCGACACAAAGTCTAGGCCTCCGCGCCGCGGAAAGCCGCATGCTGCCGCCGCGCGCGAAGAGCGTCATCTTCTGCTTCATGTCGGGTGGTGTTTCAGCCGTCGATTCGTTCGATCCCAAGCCGCGCCTCAAGCTCGACCACGGCAAGCCCATGCCAGTGCCGATCAAGCCGACGGTGTTCAACAACAACGGCAACATCATGGCCAGCCCGTGGGAGTTCAAGAACTACGGAGAGTGCGGGTTGCCCGTGAGCGAACTCTTTCCACACGTGGCTCAATGTGCCGATGACCTCGCCGTCGTTCGTTCGATGACCAGCATTGCGAACGAGCACGCTCAAGGGAACTACTTCATCCACACCGGCTTTTCGCTGGCGGGATACCCCAGCGCCGGAGCGTGGGTCAATTACTGACTGGGGAGCGAAAACGAGAACCTGCCGGGATACGTGGTCCTGGCCAGCGGCGGGTCGCCGCTGGGAGGGAGTGGCATCTACGGCAACGGATTTCTGCCAGCCGTTCATCAGGCGTCGCTTATTGATCCGAGTCAAACTGAACCGCTGACCAACATCACGCCTCGCGAAGCCGCCAGCCGACAACGCAAGCGTCTGCGATTCGTCGAGCAGGTCGATCACCGACAACTCGCACAGTCTGGCCACAACGAACAGATCGAGTCCGCGATTCGCAACTACGAGACGGCCTTCCGCATGCAGACGGCGGTTCCCTCGCTGGTCGACCTCTCGGAAGAAACCGAGGCCACCCGGCGACTCTACGGCATGGACTCGCCGGTGAAAGAGACTGCCGCCTACGGACAACAATGCCTGCTGGCTCGCCGACCGGTCGAGCGCGGCTTGCGATTCGTCGAAATCACCTGCCTGCCTCAGCCGTCGGTACTCGCTCAGATCGGCAACCCATGGGACCAGCACGCCGGACTGAAGGCCGGGCACGCTGAGATGGCCCAGCAGGTCGACCAGCCGATCGCTGGCCTGATTCGCGACTTGAAGCAACGTGGCCTGTTCGAGGAAACGCTGATCGTATGGGCCGGAGAATTCGGTCGCACGCCGTTCGCCCAGAGAAGTGACGGTCGCGACCACAACCCGTTCGGCTTCAGTGTGTGGTTAGCTGGCGGCGGCATCAAATGCGGCACAACTTACGGTGCGACCGATGACCTGGGTTACCACGCCATCAAAAACGTCACCACCGTCTATGATCTGTGGGCCACCGTACTCCACGTGCTGGGCGTCGATCACGAAGCCCTCACCTACCGCTTCGGCGGCCGCGACTTCCGCCTGACCGATGTGCATGGTAGGATTATTCGTGAGATTCTGGCTTGACGATCGCTCTGACAATTCCAAAGGGCAAGGAAAACAGCATGTTGAAGCATTCAACGACCACATTCGCGATCGGCACCATCTTTTGCGGCCTGAGCATTGGAGGATGGGTGCTGGCTGTGCCTGACGACATCATGCCGCCACAATCCGGCCCGGCCGCTTCAAGAGAGTTATCTCGCGCCGCTACGATCGCAAGGTCAGGAGCCGTATCTCGCACTCTGCCGGAAAAACTGGACGAGGCGATCAGCGTCAAAGATTTTGGCGCGACAGGCGACGGCCGCACCGATGATACGATCGCGTTTCAGGCCGCACTCGATTGCGGAGCTCAGCGAGTCCTCATTCCCGAGGGCGTCTACGTCACGACAGGTCTGGAGATTAAAGCGAAGAGCGTACTCACCACGCTGCAGGGCATTGGCAGACCAGTCATTCGGCTGACGGCGGGCCGCAATCGAGTCGCGCTCACGTGCAATAAATCGCAGTTTGTGAAGCTCATGGATTTCACGATCGAGACCTCCGGAACGAAGGACGACGGAAATGCGACCGTGGGAATTCTGGCCGTGAGCAAATCGTACTATTCGTTGTCCGGCCTTCGTTTTGCCAATTTCTCTGCGCGCGGTTTGCAGGTGAAGCAGTGCGTCTACTGGGGACTTCAGGATATTACAGCTCAAGGTTGCACCTACGGTTTGTCGTTTGAGACCCACCAGAACATTCCCTGTTCCACGGTGACGGTATCGCGGGCTTACATCACCGGCTGCACTCGCGGTTTGTCGTTTGAGAGCTCGGTGCTCGTCGCGTTGAACAACTGCGTTCTGGAATATTGCGGAAGCAAGACTACAGATGACGGAGCCCTGCATTTCGCGGGTGGCGGCGCGAATATGTCACAGCTCTATTTCGAGGCCAACTACCGGAATCTCTATGCGTCCGATGCGGCGATGCTCTTCAACGGCCTGTTCGAACTGACGGCAGAAGCGCCGAACATCGTAAAGTTTGTCGGAACGGCTTTTGATCGGCGCGGAGCCCTGAGGTTTGATCATCACCAATTGGGAGCGGCCCGGATTGGACCGGACCAGATGGCAGGGTACGACCTCACGATCGGCACGAACCTTGTGGCGCCCTTGGCCGGGGGCAGTGTTCGCTGGGGAGATACCACGAAGGAAACCATCCATGGAAAGTCGACTGCCGGTTCATGGACAACCATCAAATCCATTCCAGAAGTGGAAATGACCGGACCAGTCAATTCACGTGCCCACTATGAATACACCGTTTATGGAGGAGCCTCCGACTTGGGGACCGGGTTTGACTCGGGCACGATCCTGAACGGCGTCATGAGGAGTCACAGTGGGACTTTGCCAGAGTGGTTACGGCTTGACGCTTCCAAAGACATACAAATCAAGCTGGACTCAACGTCGTATGGACTGTCCTACAAGATCGTCCTGACGCGGGTTTATCCTGGGTGATCGTTACAAGTCAGAGGAACGCCACGCGAACGCGGGCGCGCACTTCAAACTGACATCACTGACTCAGCAGTAGGAGCCAATGCCGTGGATCACCTTCGAAAAACTTTTGCCGCGCTGCTGCTCGCACCGTTGATCGTCTTTGGGCAGTCCGCTGTGGCTCAAGATGTTGACAAGAAACCGATGCCAGCAGGGGATCCATTTCCGGCGACGTACGCTGATCCGGCGGTCCCGCTGATTCAATTACCCACGAACTTCCGCACTCGGCGGACGACGGCGAACATCTCTGCGGAGGCAGGGAAGCGCGTCGAGATTCTCAATGTGAAAGGGGCTGGCTGCGTGCGGCACCTTTGGTTCGTCTTTGGCGAGAAGAACCTTGATGACCTCGAGATTGAGATCGCGGTGGATGAAGCGTCTGAGCCGCAGGTACGGATGCCGTTTCGGTCGTTCTTCGGAGTGTTGCTGGGATTCGAAGATTACCACATCAACAGCGCTGGCCTGGCGACCTTCCCAAATTTCACGATCACCAATGATGTTCACATCCCGCCCAAAGCTTCACCGGGCTGGAACTTCTATTTGCCGATTCCGTTTTCCAACGGTTGTCGGATCTCTTTGCTCAGCAAGTCCGCAAAAAACGGCGCGGCGATGGTGGACTGGCAGCAGTATCGCGAAGGTGTCGAGCTGACGCTGCTTCGGTTTCATTCCCAACGCAGCATCGCCCTTCCGGGATCGCCAGCGAAACCGTTCCCGATTGCTGAGACCGAAGGGGCTGGATTTCTTGCTGGCTACATCATGGGCTGGCGGCAGAAGGATCATGGCGACATGGTCTTTCACAACAGCGGAACACGAATGCTGATTGATGGTCAGACCGATCCCCACGTAATCAGCGGCCACAACGTCGAGGACGATTTCGGTTTCTCGTGGGGGTTCAACCAGTACCAAACTCGCTGGGTCGGTTGCCCATACCGCGACAACCGCGGACGCAACGATCAAGATGGTGTCTATTACCGATTCTTCGGCCCCGATCCGATTCTGTTCCGTTCGTCGCTGATCTTTTCTTCCAACGCACGTCCCGACGACTACGAGGCCGTCTCGTATTTTTACCAGGCTCGCAGTTCGCAGACTCCGCAGGCACACAGTCCGACGAAATGGAAGGTGATCGGCCCGTTTGCTGACGGGAACAGCCTCGAAGCCTTCGATAAGCCGGCCGATGAACTCGTGCGACAGCTCTCGCAGACGAAGCTTTCTGCCCGGGTCAGATTCGGCGAGACGGACTACGCCGTTCACGATCTCGACAGTAAGTACGGCTGGCTGCGGCTCGAACACAT
>JAPLOC010000024.1 GCA_026692825.1 Planctomycetota bacterium
GGCGTAGATGGCGAATACTCGGCAAGTGCTGGATCGAATTGGAGGCAACCTCGATGAATCGATGGGGGTGCGGGAGCGCGACCTGCGACCGAAGTTGAGTCCCATTCCCCAGGGGAAGGATGCGGGGCGTCGGCCGCTGCGGAATATCGGCTCGGTTGACATCAAGATGGTGATTCCCGATCCCGATCAGCCGCGGGTTGAGTTTTCGGACGAGGCGCTCGAACGGCTGGCCGAGAGTATTCGCGACAAAGGGCAGCTCAGCCCGATTCGCGTGCGGTGGTCGGAGCAGATTGGCAAGTGGATGATCGTCGCGGGCGAACGCCGCTGGCGGGCGACGAAACGAGCCGGCCTGCTACGTCCGAGGTGCTGGAACAGCAGTTGATCGAGAACCTGCTGCGGGAGGACTTGCAGCCAATCGAAGAGGCGAAGGCGTTCGCGATGCTATTGGAGTTGAACGGCTGGACGGGGAAGCAGCTTTCGGAGGCCTTGCGGGTTCCGCAGTCGTCAATCAGCCGGGCGCTGGCTCTGTTGCGTCTGCCGGACGACATCCAGGAGCAGGTCGCGAACGGTGCGATCTCCGCCCGGTCGGCCTACGAACTCTCCCGGCTCGACGACGAATCGCAGATTCGACCGCTCGCCGCCAAGGCGGCGGCGGGGACGATCACGCACGAACAGGCGGCGAACGCCGTCCGTCAACGGAAAGGAAAGCTGAAACCGAAAGCACGGGGAATCCGGCAGACGTTCCTCGATCCCGACGGATGGCGAATCGTCGTTTCACTGAACCGCCGAGGCACCTACCCGGAAATGGAGCAAGCCCTGCAGCGGACGCTCGACGAGATCCGGCACAGAATGGCGAACAACGTGCAGTTGTTCTGAGTTTCTTCAATTTCAGTATTCAACGTCGGTTGGTAGCCGCGTTCGCAAGAACGCGGGCAATCCACACTTTGGCAAGTGCGGCTACCAACCGCAGCCATGTTCTCTGCGTGAGTACGGCGACCGGGCCGGTGTGCTTGCGCAAAGATAACGACCTGTGGCAGATTCGCCCCGTCTGAGGTTCTTTCACAGGAAGGAGAAATTCGTGAAGACGATCAGAGGTTGTGGCGACCTGCAGCAGTTCGGCATCGAACCGCTGACTGGTGAGGCGTGCGGACTGATGTATCGGGTACTCTTCGATCTGACGGCTCGGGGCCAGAAGATCATCGAGAAGTGTCTCGGCCTGCGGCTGGTGCCGTCCGAGGCGTGGAACCGCGGGACACCCGATGACCCGCACATTGGGTCGATTTTACTGTCGGCCGAGATGTTCGTGCCGGTCGGAATCTTCGCCCTGCTGGAGTCGGGTTGCAGCCAGGTGCTGCGGCACGGCGACTGCCTGTACGGCATCGAACCGGACGACAGCGAGCGGCAGGTCGAGTTCCTGCAGTCGCTGGGTGAACTGAGGCGGTACGCCTACCGCGGAACGGCAGGCGACCGCAATGTGCACATGATGAGCGGGAGGGTTTCGTAACGATCGAAGCTTGATCGCCATGCATGCCGATGTGACTGACAATTCAGGTTATTCGTGAGCCTCAGGCTCGCCCCTGCTGACCGCAGGGGCATTTTTTCCCTTGGAAGTGATCGGACATTGATCGACCGTGCGGCGATGTACTGGC
>JAPLOC010000025.1 GCA_026692825.1 Planctomycetota bacterium
CAGTCCCGAACATCTCGCCGGCTCGATTATGCGCCTCGGTAATCCCATCGGTATAAAACACAATCTCATCCCCCGGAACGAGCTGTTCTTCGGTCGCGTCGTAATCTCCCCCCTCCCAGATTCCCAGCGGCAGTCCACTGATCCGGTCGAGGCTGTGCAACGTACCGTCGCCACAGCGTTTCAAGCGTGGCGGATTGTGGCCCGCGTTGGAATACAACACATGGCGATTCGCCGGGTCGTAGACCGCGTAAAACGCCGTCACGAACATTCCGTTGTCGTAGGTGTAGCGTTCGGAGAGATGTCGGTTGACGTGGAGCAGCAGTTCGTCGGGCCGGACCAGCGAGGAAACATGCGTGTGAACAATGCAGTGCGTGATCGCCATCAGCACGGCTGCCGGCGTGCCATGTCCGCTGACGTCGGCGATCAGAATTCCCCACTTGCCATCAGGCAGTTTGAAGAAATCGTAGTAGTCTCCCCCGGCCCGGCGTGCGGGTGAATAGTGTGCCGCCAGATCGAGCGTTGGGATCACGGGGAGCGTCGTGGGGAGTAAAGAACGCTGAATGTTGGCGACGGCGACCAGTTCCCGTTCCAGCGCTTCAAAAGCTTCTCGACGTTCTTCCTTGAGAACGAGGTTGCTGGTTGCTCTGCCAAACAGGTTGCTCCGCCACACCGCCTCGGGAACCTGCGCATGGTCGAACGCCCGGGGCTCCTTCCGCAGCAGCAACACCATGTTGATCGCTTCTCCATGATCGAACATCGGAATCGCCAGCAGCGAATGGTATCCCTTCAGCATCTCCGCCGCCGGGTCGTCCGCCGCGACCTGCAGTTCGTCGATCACCACAGGCTCGTTGCCATAAATCAGGTCGGCGATCATCCCGCCGGCCAGCAGCGGCAGGCGATCCCGTTCTTTCCAGGGATTGATCGCGTCTTTCCAAAGGCTGTCGCGGGTGACGCGGAATCTGGGGAAATCCAGATCGCGGCGACTGAGCGAAATCCGGCGATCGACCGGAAGCAACTGTTCGATCCGCCGACCGTAGTTCCGCACCATCTCTTGCGGGTCAGTCTGCAGGCTCATCTCCCGCATCGTTTCGACGATCAGCGCCAGACGGGTTTTCCAGTCGTGCGATCCGTCCGAGGTAGGGGTCACTGGCGAATCAACGACGGGGGGGCTGATTGACGAGATGTCAGGGGGGTTCACGGGTGGGATCGGCTGGGGAATTCGTGGCACTGTACGGAGCGCGGTTTGTCACCGGCCACGGCGCGGCACGGGGGCGGGATCTTACCACGGCATGTCCCCAAACTGCCATGACGCTGCGGTGCCAAAATCAGGAGACAAGTTCGCCGAACCGCGCCCGTCAGGAAGCGTTGGCTGGCAATCGCCTTCTTTTTGCCATTCGAATTCACAATCTGTTTGGTGCGTTCAGCCGACCGCACCATTCAGGTTAACCGCAGTACCTGAGCGCCGATCTGATTCACATGCCGGGCAAGCCGGCAGGGGTGTGCGCTTGTAAGTGGAATGAACCGGCAAGGTGCAAGTCCTTGTCAGAAGGAGGTTTGCTTTCTGTAGCCGCCTGTGACTGCGTCGCCGTGAGGCGGGGTGGAGAGCATCAGGAGGCGAACAACCAGTCTGTAGGATAACGAACTGATTCGGCGTGTCG
>JAPLOC010000026.1 GCA_026692825.1 Planctomycetota bacterium
CAGCACCTGTGGTTCACGGGGCAGCCGGTGCGGTATTACCTGGAAGAAGGACCAGACCGGGTTGTCCGCCTGGCGTTCATCAAGGTCGACACGGCTGGAGCCGGGCGCTGGGATCGACTGCTGGAATCGTGCGACCGTTTCCTCCGCCAGCGGGTCAGTGTCGCCCGAGCGTCCGTCGAACACCGGCCAAAAGTTCAGGAGTTCGCGAATCTGGTCAAGCAGAATCGGTTTCAGATCACCGTCCTGACAGCACTCCCTGAAAAGAAACGGGCGATCGAATTGGAACTGGAGCGTCGTGTCCTGGCGGGAGAGGCCGTCCCCCCGATTCAGGTCTACGTCGTGTCCGGGATGTTCGACGTCCTGTTTCCCGCGCCCCCGGTGGAATAGACCGTCGCCCAAGCTGCTGCATACCGTGGGACAAACAGGAGCGGGTTATCCGAAGACAAACCACACAACCAGAATAGCGCCAGCTTGTTCCTCTCGCGTCCTTCTCCCCCTTACAGCAAACGTCGCCCCCGTTGCCGTTCGACGCACGAACACTGGATCAATCAGAAACCGATCGGTAGGATCCGATCGTTCTGTCCCGAGGAGTGACGGTGACCCCCGGTGTGCTGTATCTCGATACAGCCCGGCTGGGACGAATGGCGTCAGGTGCCCGCCGGGTTGTGCGGGACTTCGCTGGGCTGTCTGGCGAAGTCGGCTTGCCGCTGTACGGAGAAGAGTTTCTGCGAACCGGGTTTTCGGTTCTTCCCCCACCTCTGCAGCGGAGATTCCCAGCTCTTGCCGCGTGGACGGGGATCGCCGGTCTCAAGTCGGCGATTCAAGACGTCGTTGAGACGCCGCATCGCCCCGAAGTTCTCTTTGCGCATCGGTCGGCCGTGTTGATGCGACTGGCGATCGGGATGCTGACCGCCCACTGCCGTCGAGTTCTGACGACCGATCTCGACTGGTCTGCCTATCGCAATCTGCTCAACGTCGCTCGACGGGAATTCCACACCGACGTCTGTGAAGTCCCCCTTCGCAGTTCCATCCTCCGCGAAAAGGTTGCCGAGGGGGAGATTGTTTCGCGTGTGGCCAGAGCGTACTTGAGTCAGGAATGTGACGGACTGTTTCTGACCGCCGTCTCTCACGACGGCATCCGCTTTCCGATTGTCGAACTGGTCCGCGAGATCGAGCGGCAGCGCCCCGTTCGAATGCTGGTCGTCGACGGTGCCCAGGCGTTCTGCCACGTTCCGGCCGCCGCGATCATCGAACGCGCCGATTTCTTCGTCGCCGGTTGCCACAAATGGCTCGGTGCCTTCGAGCCGCTGGGGATCGCGTTTGCCAATCCCACGCTGTTCGGTCCGCCCTCACGTCGGCTACCCGAACTTCTGCGACGCCACGGAATCGACGACCCGCTGCTGAAGTTCACGCAGCAACTCGAGAAGAACGCGCTCGCCGCCAACACCGAAACGGTGAACGTGGCCCCTCTGTTCGCGTGCGCTGGCGCTCTGAAAGAGGCGCTCCGAGGAACCGTTTCGATCAAAGAATCCTTCCAGCAGCGACAACGGAATGCGAATCTTGTCGCCGCAATGGCCGAAGAGGCGGGATGGAAGGCCCTCCGGCCAGCCGCCGAGCTTCAGTCTGGAATCCTGCTCCTCGAGCCGACCGCAGATTCCGTCGTCCGGCTTTCCCCACTTGACCTTCGATCGCACTTTCACAACCGACGCATTTCACTCACCGCGTACGAGGGGGGCTGCATACGGCTCTCGATGTCGAACCGTCCATTCAAGCCCAGCG
>JAPLOC010000027.1:0-1346 GCA_026692825.1 Planctomycetota bacterium
ACAGTTAAGCTTTCAGGGCCGATGATAGTGCCTACCAGTGCGAAAGTAGGTTATCGCCGGGATCCAATCAAGAAACACCCCGTGATTCGAAAGAGTCACGGGGTGTTTTCGTTCTTTGATCCTTGGAGTGCGGGACCGTGTTCCCGCCTCTATCCACACACCATGGGGCGATGGATTTTGCAAGGCACGGCACCAATGTCTAGCAGTGGTTGCGACCCAGAGTGACAGCAGATAGGCTGACTTCGTCCAGAGACGTGGAGTCAGGCTCCGCGGGTACCCAGCCTCGCATGAGGCGACGCACTTTGGCGCAGCCACGAACGCGCCGTTCACCGGAGTGATTTCATGGTCCGTTCTGGTTTCCCGGTCTCTCCGTTCACGTATTAATCACTGACTTTTTGTCGGCGGTTCCGAAATGACCTCGTCCAAAACTGGTGGCTTGTTGTTCGTTCTGCTGATTGTCGCCTCGAACGTGGTTTCCGTGTGCGCAGTTGGTACCGCGCAGGAGCCGGGAACCCCGTTGTCGCCCGTTGCGCTCTTCACCCGCAACACTCTCCCGGAACCCGCCACGGTCGAGGAGACCCCGACCGCGATTATCACCCGGGTTGGAGATCGGGTACGCGACCGCCACGCCCGTGAGGGAGAGTTTCAGGCATACGACCACTTTCTGCCCCTCTACTGGCAGCACCGCACCGTCGCCATTGAAATCATTGACCGGGTCGCCAAGGGGGGAGACAGCATCACGTACAACATGACATCGCTCGTGCCGCTCGATGAGCCGAACCTGCGTCTGTTCTTCGAAGGAAAGACGACGCCCGCCCAGTATTCGCACAACGTCGTTTCAACCCAGGTCGATCCGCTGCATTACACGGTGACTGTCCGACACAACACGAACGAACGCCGACCCATTCAGATTGGCGATCGCATCGAACTGGAATTCAGCCCGTTCCTCAAACCGCCGGTCGACGGGCGGACCAACTATTACGGCACCGCGTTTCTCTACGTGGTGGGACAGGGGGGAATGGTTCCGTGGGAAGGGCGCGGCCCTCGGCGCGATTCCCAGCCCCTGCCGACCGAGGCGCTGCTCGGCGGATCCTTGACGTTGCATCGGCAATACTCCAACGAGCCGAGCGAGCTATTGAAGCAAATGGCGACCAATCTCTCCCCACGGAACGCGCAACCGTTTGTCCGGGGCCGGCGGTTGCATCACAGTGACTTTGCCACTGGACTCCATTCAGAAACCGGCAATCCGGTGTTTCCGGAATTGGTCGGGAAACTAGGGAACCACCACGTCGGTCGAAGCTGTGTCGCCTGCCACAAAAACAACGGCCGGTCATTCCCCGCGGAGC
>JAPLOC010000027.1:1355-2355 GCA_026692825.1 Planctomycetota bacterium
GCGGAGCCCGGGGTGCCACTGACCACGTATCTCGTTCGCGTGGGTGCCGACGCGACTGGGAAGCCGCATCCGCAACTCGGGGCATCGCTGCAATCGCAGGCAGAGCAGGGACTGCCGGAAGCTGGCGTTTCAATCAACGGCTGGGAGGAGTCTGAGGGGACGTACGCCGACGGGACCGTGTTCCGATTGCGGAAACCGCGTTACGAGTTCTCCGGAGTTGTCCCCGAATTCTACTCGGTGCGACTCGCGCCTCCGCTGATTGGGCAGGGATTGCTGGAAGCGGTGGAAGAGTCAACCGGCACCGAACTGGCCCTCGCGAACAGCGGACGCCTGCGGATCGTCACGGACCCGGTGACTTCGGAACCGCGCTGGGGGCGATTCGGCTGGAAGGGGGGGCAATCGCAGGTGAAGTATCAGATCGCGGTAGCGTTGAACAACGACATGGGGGTCACCACCTCAATCTATCCCCAAGTCGATCGGGGGAGTGAACAGACCGATCGCGGATCAGCAACGAGACTCTCCGACGACGACCTGGACCTCATGTACCGCTATGTCGTCACCCTGGGTGTCCCCCCGCGTCGCGATCTGGGAGACTCGGAAACCATGCGGGGCGAAGAGCTATTCACCCAGGCGCGATGCGCGACCTGCCATGTCGCGACATTGCGAACCAGCCCGCACCACCCGCTGGCGGAATTGCGGAACCAGACGATTCACCCTTATAGCGACCTGTTGCTGCACGATCTCGGTGAGGGGTTGGCCGACAACATGGGTGACGGAACCGCCACGGCAGCCCAGTGGCGGACGACACCTCTGTGGGGAATCGGGCTGACCCGACTGGTGGGCGGAGACGAGGCTTTCCTGCACGACGGCCGAGCTCGCAGTCTGAGCGAGGCAATTCTCTGGCACGGCGGCGAGGCGCAGTCATCGCGTGAGTCCTACCGAGAGATGCCTGCGAAAGATCGAGCCGCCCTGGTGAAATTCCTGGAGTCGCTATAACCGC
>JAPLOC010000028.1 GCA_026692825.1 Planctomycetota bacterium
CGAAAGGTGTCGCCACTGGATCCCTCTCCCCGCTCAATTCCCCTCTCCGCCGGTCAGCGATTACACTACCCCTTGGTCGACTTCACCGCGTGAAGCCCGACAGCCCTCCTGGTTCTTCCCGCCTCGCCGAGTTCCGCCGCATGTTTCGCCGCGCGATCTGCCGCAAGCTGTTCGTTTCGTCCCTTGCGCTCACTGGCTTCTTCCACGGCCAAACCTCGTGGGCCGCTCCGCCGGTCAATTTCAACCGCGACATTCGCCCGCTTCTCTCCGACACCTGCTTCCAGTGCCACGGACCCGATGAGCAGCAGCGCAAAGGGGGGCTCCGTCTCGACCGCACCGAATGGTCGCAGGTGAAAGGAGACTCCGGCGCTCTCGCCGTTGTCCCGCAAAAACTGGACGAAAGCGAGCTGCTGTTGCGACTGATCAGCAGCGACCCGTCCGAACAGATGCCCCCACCCAATTCCGGCAAGTCGCTCACCAAGCCGCAAATCGAGTTGATTCGCCGCTGGATCGCGGAAGGGGCGGGAACGACTGGCCATTGGGCATTCACGCCGTTGGTGCGACCCGCAGTTCCCAACCATCCCGCGAGTGTTGCCATCCACAACCCAATCGACCAGTTCGTTGTCGATCGGTTGCTGCGCGAGGGCCTCAAACCTGCGCGACGGGCCGACCTCGCCACCCTGGTGCGTCGCGTTTCGCTCGATCTAACCGGGCTTCCTCCGACTCCCCAGGAGATGGACGCGGTCCTTCTCGACGCCTCGCACGACGCGTACGAAAAGTACGTCGATCGGCTGCTCGATTCTCCCCGTTACGGCGAACACATGGCGCAGGCGTGGCTCGATATCGCGCGATACGCCGACAGCAATGGATTCCAGATCGACAGCAGCCGGCAGATGTGGCCCTGGCGCGAGTGGGTCATCAACGCCTATAACCGTAACTTGCCGTTCGATCAATTCACAATCGACCAGCTCGCGGGGGATCTCATCCCGAACGCGAAACCGGACCAGATCGTTGCGACCGGGTTCAATCGCAATCACCGTCTGAATGGTGAAGGGGGATTGATCGCCGAGGAGTGGCGGGTGGAAACGGTGATCGACCGGGTCGAGACGACCGGTTTGACCTGGCTGGGGCTGACATTCAACTGCTGCCGCTGTCACGATCTTCGCGTTCTTCAATAACGTTCCCGAGAGCGGCACGCTGCAGGGGGAATCTCGCAACACCGACCCAGTGCTGTCGGTGCCGACCGCCGAACAGCAAGCTCGGCTCGACGCGCTCGCCGGTGAAATTCAGGCGGCCGAGAAGCGGGCTGAAGAGGCGGCGAAGGAATTGCCGGCGCTCGTGGTCGCCTGGGAACCCGACTTCCGCAAACAACTGACCGAATCACCAGAAGCGTGGCGGCTGCTTGAACCAACTGGGGTGAAATCGCTCGGAGGGGCGACATTGACGCGCCAGCCCGACGCGACCTGGCTCGCATCGGGAACGAACCCGGCGCACGACACTTATGAGATCACTGGCCCGCTCAAGCCGGGATTGCTGTCCGGGTTGTTGCTGGAAGCGCTCCCCGACGCCAGCCTGCCGGCTCAAAGCCTGGGACGGTATCCGAATGGGAACTACGTGCTGTCGCGCGTGGAAATCGAAATCGCCTCGCCAAAACTCGCCGCCCCGCTCAAGCCCAAGTTCACGAAAGCGGTCGCCGACTATTCACAGAACGGCTGGGACATTGGCAACGTTCTCGGCACAGATCGGGCGCGGGGCTGGGCACCGGATGGGCCGACGAAAAAAGAACCACGCAAGGCGATGTTTCTGCTGGAAGCGGCCGTCGAAATCCCGGCCGACGCGACCCTGACGGTTCGGCTGTATCACGAGTCGATCAATCAGCACAACATCGGACGATTTCGCTTGTCGACGACCAGTCTGCCGCCGGCGAGTGTCACGCTCGAAGGGGCGAAGTATCCCGAGGCGATCCGCGCGATTGTCGAATTGGAGGCGGCGAAACGGAATGCCGAACAGAAGGCAGAACTTGAAAAGTACTTCCGCGCCACGGTCGACAGTCCGGTCCGTCGCGCCGACTCGCAGGTCGCGAGTCTCAAGCAGGAATTGCAGGAACTTCCCAAGTCCTTCCCGAACGTGATGGTGATGAAGGAAGGCCCGCTCCGCGAGACGAAAGTGTTGATTCGCGGCCAGTACGACAAGCCGGGAGAAGTGGTGACGGCGGGACTGCCTGCGGTTCTCCCCCCGCTGCCCGAAGGAGCCCCGCTCAATCGTCTGGGACTCGCCCAGTGGATGGTGAGCAAATCGCATCCCTTAACCGCTCGCGTCTGGGTGAATCGGGCCTGGGAACGTTTTTTTGGCACGGGACTCGTGAAATCCTCCGAAAACCTTGGGTCCCAGGCGGATTTCCCCAGTCATCCCGAGCTGCTCGACTGGCTGGCGTGTGAGTTCATGGAGCCAACCGTCGTGCAGTTCGTGAATCGCGACCGTGCCCGGCCGTGGGACATGAAAGCGTTTCACAAACTGATCGTGACCAGCGCGACCTATCGACAGGAATCGACCGCCGATGCGTCGCTGTTCGAGCGTGATCCCGAAAATCGTCTGCTGGCCCGCGGTCCGCGGTTCCGCCTGCCCGCCGAGACGCTGCGCGATCAGGCGCTGGCGGTGAGCGGACTGCTCCAGGAAAAAGTGGGTGGCCCCAGTGTGCGACCGTATATGCCCGACGGGGTCTGGGATGAGACGAGTCGGTACGGCGATCTGCTCAATTACCGGCCCGATCCGCAGACCGGGCTGTACCGCCGCACGCTGTACACGATCTGGAAGCGAACGGCCGCCCCTCCGAGCATGCTGTTGTTCGACGCCCCGAGCCGGGAAGTC
>JAPLOC010000029.1 GCA_026692825.1 Planctomycetota bacterium
CTGGCGGAGCAACCCGAACTGGTCGCCCGGCTCGAAGTGCTGGGGCGGGAACGGGAGTTGATTTACAAGACGCTGGTGCTGACGGGCCTGCGTTTGAACGAATTGCGTTCGCTGTCGGTTGGGCAAATCGACCTCGAAGGGCAGCTCCCCCGCCTGACGCTCAGCGCCGCCGCCGAAAAGAACCGCGAAGGGAATTCCCTGCCCATACGGCGCGACCTGGCGGACGATCTCGGGCAATGGCTCGAACTCAAGCGGCAGGCCGCCAGCGAGTCCACTATGCGTTCAGGCGACCGGCCCGAGGTCAGGCGTTCCGCTCGACCGTTGACCGACTCGCTGCCGGCCGAGGCGTCATTGTTCGACGTACCTCGCGGCATGATTCGAATTCTTGACCGCGACCTACAAGCCGCCGGCATTGCCAAACGCGATGAACGGGGGCGAACGCTTGACGTTCATGCGCTGCGACACACTTTCGGTACATGGCTCTCGAAGGGAGGCGTGGCACCCCGAACAGCGCAAGCGGCAATGCGACATTCGACGATCAATCTCACGATGAATACGTATACCGATCCGAAGCTTCTCGACGTTCATGGGGCACTTGATTCGCTTCCAGCACTGCCCCTGGGCACTGGACACAATTCCACAGGATCGCGACTTCACCCTTTGAACAATGATACGAATCCGAACTTGTCGCTTGCACCACTGCTTGCACCAACCGCTGACAAACCCGATCAAGTGCGATCAATCGGAGACAAAACTCGCATCGGCACAAGACGTGTGGAGAATGTCTTGCCGCTCGACGTAACTTCAAGCCCAGACAAAAGAAACAACCCGCCGACAACTGCTGTCGACGGGTCGCGGGAATGGGCGATGAGGGATTCGAACCCCCGACATCCACGGTGTAAGCATGGCGCTCTAACCAACTGAGCTAATCGCCCGGGGTGGTCAGTCGAGACTGGCCGAGCCGGTATATGTGGTGGCGATTGTATCTGACCTTGCATCCGGAGTGAACTGCGATTCCGAACCAGTGGTTTCGCGACTTTTGCGAGCCGGCGCAAACCTTCTGGTACATCGCGGTTGGCCCTATTGATCGTCGCGACTCCATACGGGAATCTTCGTTCTGCAGAAGGCCGACGCCAACCCCAGAGTGACCCGGCGGCTTACGCCGACCGGTTCGCCTGATGGTGCAAATTCGCGAACGATTGGTGATCATCCCACGACACTTGCCGCGGGACGATCACTTGCTCTCGCTTCGCCGTGAGTACAACCGACGGTGTTGCAAGCGTTACCGGCGTTTCGCCGCGATCGCGCGCTGCATCGCCGTTCCCATGTCGGCCGGGCTTTCCGCCACGACGACGCCCGCTGCTTCCAGAGCGGCGACTTTCTCGGTGGCCGTTCCCGCACCGCCCGAAATGATCGCGCCGGCGTGTCCCATTCGCTTTCCTGGCGGAGCCGTCCTTCCCGCGATGAACGCCGCGACCGGCTTGGTGACGTGTTCCTTGATGTAGGCCGCCGCCCGTTCCTCGGCGTTGCCGCCGATTTCACCCATCATCAGAATCGCTTCGGTCTTCGGATCTTCCTGGAACATCCGCAGGCAGTCGATGAAGCTGGTTCCGACAATTGGATCACCACCCAGGCCGACGCACGTCGACTGGCCGAGTCCCAGGCTGCTGAGCTGCCAGACGGCTTCATAGGTCAACGTGCCGCTGCGGCTCATCAGGCCAATGCTGCCGGGCTTGTGAATGTAGCCGGGCATAATGCCGATCTTGCATTCGCCGGGGGTGATGACGCCCGGGCAGTTGGGGCCGATGAGGCGGGACTTGCTGTGAGCCATTCGGCGGTAGACCCGAACCATATCGAGAACGGGGGTTCCTTCGGTGATGGCGATGATTACGGGGATGCCGGCCGCTTCGGCTTCGAGGATCGCGTCGCCCGCTCCCGGAGGGGGGACGAAGATCATCGTGGCGTTGGCACCGGTCTTCGCGACCGCTTCTTCAACGGTGTTGAAAACGGGGAAACCGTCGATTGACGTCCCCCCTTTGCCGGGGGTGACGCCGCCGACCATTTGTGTGCCGTACTCCCGGCACTTCTGACTGTGGAACAAGCCGGTCTTGCCAGTGATGCCCTGACAGATCACGCGCGTGTCGCGATTGACGAGAATGCTCATGGTGGTGGTCTGGGGTTCCGCGAGAGCGGATTTCAACGGGGAAAGCGGGGGGCGCGCGAGGGAGTGCGCGGGAAATTCGATGATCCGCCGCGCCTCTTTGTGAGACGCGGCGGAGGAGTGAATGAATTACGCCTTGAGAGAGGCGACCACCTTTTTGGCGGCGTCGGTGAGATCGGTCGCCGAGATGATCGGCCGGCCGCTCTTGGCGAGCATTTCGCGGGCGAGTTCGACGTTCGTCCCTTCGAGGCGAACCACTAGGGGGACATTGAAGCCGACCTTTTCGTAAGCGCCGAGCAGCGCTTCCACGATGGTGTCGCACTTCATGATGCCGCCGAAGATGTTGACCAGCACCGCCTTGACGTTTTTGTCCGACAGAATGATCTGAAACGCCTTGGTGACTTGATCGACCTTGGCACCGCCACCCACATCAAGGAAGTTCGCGGGGAGTCCGCCGTGCAGCTTGATGAGGTCCATCGTACTCATCGCGAGGCCGGCCCCGTTGACCAGACAGCCGATGTTCCCTTCGAGCTTGACGAAGCTCAGGCCGGCGTCGCCCGCTTCGACTTCGAACGGGTTCTCTTCGGTGAGATCACGCAACGGCTTGAGGTTGTCGTGTCGGAAGAGTGCGTTGTCATCGAAGGCGACTTTGCCGTCGAGGGCCAGAATCTGACCCTGCTTGGTGACAACCAGCGGGTTGACTTCCACCATGCTGGCGTCGGACTCGAGGAAGAACTTGCACACCTTTCGCAGAAAGATGTCGGCGTTCTTGATCTGATCCCCTTCCATGCCCAGCTTGAACGCCAGGTTGCGAGCCTGGTAGCCGAACAGGCCGTAATCGATATCGACCGGCTCCTTGAGAATCTTCTCGGGCGCATGGGCGGCGACCTCTTCGATCTCCATGCCCCCTTCGGTCGACATCATCAGCACGGGGCCGGCGAATTCGCGGTCGACCACAATGCCCAGATAGAGTTCGCGGGCGATGTCGAGCCCTTGTTCAACGAGCAGGGTGTTGACCTTTTTCCCTTCGGGGCCGGTCTGCTTGGTGACCAGCGTGTTGCCGAGCATGCGGGCGGCGTTTTGTTTCGCCTCTTCTGCCGATTTCACCAGCACGACACCGCGTTGCTCGGGGTGTTCCTGGAACGTTCCCTTTCCGCGTCCGCCGGCGTGAATTTGCGACTTGACGACGGCGATCGGGCCGCCGAGGGTGGTGAACGCCGCGGCCGCCTCTTCGGGAGTGCGAACGACGACTCCCTTGGGCACCGGCACCTGGGCCTGCGCGAACAGTTGTTTCGCCTGGTATTCGTGAATCTTCATGTTGGCTGAGGATCGGGTCGCTGGAATCCACCCGCCAGATCGGGGAACACCACGCTCTTGAAAGACGGATTGGTGGCGGGCGTCGGCGAGAATGATAGCGGGGGGGCTTTCGGGTTGCCATGACGCGAGGATCGGATCGCCACTCAGGTGCTACGGTTGACGCGGAGGGATCAATCTCCCGACAGAGGTGAGATCGCCTGCCGGATACCGTTCTCGGGGCAGCGCACGGCAACCAACCGAAACGGGGCGGCCAAATGGACAATCGACTTTGTCAGCACCCCGGACTCGCGTTTGCGCCGGTGAATGTGATGTGACGGCTTTTCCGAAACGCGGGCCAATTGCTGCCCGGAGAACGTCGTTTACGCTCGAAAGTACAACGGCGGCTCGGCAAGTGGCCTTGCCCTCCCGTGACGCGGTTCCTCGGCAACATCCGCCTGACAAACGACGTGGATGGGATGTAATCCGCGTCATGGGAGGGGTCGTAGACGATGTGGACATGCGGCGGGATGTTGGCGTTTGACGGAAAGGTGTTGAGGAGGTCGCACGACGGCGAATTTGCCCATTGCCGGGGTCGCGCTCTGCGACGTGTGGCGAGGGAACTGGCTCGCGCAAAACGATTGAGGCGCGTCTCGTGGAATAGATTCCACGCTACGGACATTTGCTGCCTGTTCCTGTGCGCCACATGTCGCGCGGCGCGCAAAAACACGGTTTTGATTCTGGACGAGTTCCCACGGCGTGCGCGGCTCTGTACCAACGCCGTCTTGTCGGTCGGGGGAAATCGATACGCCGTTGTGGCGCGTTGGATCGACCGGCTCGGCAGGGAGTC
>JAPLOC010000030.1 GCA_026692825.1 Planctomycetota bacterium
ACGCATGTATCCATGCGTGCGATTTTCTCTGGCCAACGGGAGCCGGCTGGTGGGTGGCCCCGGCCTTCGCCATCGGCGAGAAAATCGGCCTGTACCGCGACTGGCCGGTGTCGAAGGGCTGCACGCCGCCGTACGTGCCGGTGTGGGTCGAGGCGATGGTGAACCGGAAAGGGTGAGACAAGCCGCAGCAACCCTGTCCGTTACCGTCCAGACGCGCGACGGCGTCGCAGTGCTGTTTGATCTATGTTTCTCCGCTCCTTCGTGAGCGGATCGTGTCGATCGTTGCGGCGGGAGTTCCGTACGGTTCCACACCTGAAGACCGTGCTCGCTTCAGGCTTCTGATCGAACTGCTGCGTGTAATACCGGAGCGACTGCTGGCCCTGCCGATGCGGACGGACCCGCGCGCTCGCCGGGTCGCAGACATGGTGGCCGCACCTCGCTGTGTCCGACGCGCTTCCCGACGAGGCCCGAGCAAGCGGTGCGACCGCCTTGTGAACGTTTGCCCCGAGGTGGTATATTGGGGGCCACGTTTCGAGAGGCCTCCTGATCGAGACCAGATATCCCATCCATCCGAGGATTAGATGACCCGCTGTCGTCTTTTCATGAGTTTGTGCGCCGGCGGCGTCCTGCTCGCGGTCGGTAGCGTGGGCTGGGGGGCTCCGCCAGACGCGTCCAGCACGTCTTGGCCATTTACGCGGCTTGAAGCTCCGGCAGTTCCCGCGGTCCAAGACACCGCGTGGGTTCGAAATCCGATCGACGCCTTCGTATTGTCGAAGCTGGAAGCCCGGGGTATCAAGCCGGCCCCTGAAGTGTCGCCACGCGTCTGGCTCCGCAGATTGTCCTTTGATCTAATCGGCCTGCCGCCAACTCCCGCCGACGTCGACCGGTTTCTCAACGATTCGAGCGACGATCGTGGTCGCCGCGAGATCGATCGGTTGCTTAAGGATTCCCGCTACGGCGAACGTTGGGGACGACACTGGCTCGACCTGGTTCGCTATGCCGACACCGGCGGTGGCGGCTTGGATTTTCCCCTGCCCCATATGTGGCGGTACCGCGACTACGTCATCCGTGCATTCAATCAGGACCGCCCGTACGACCGATTCATCCGCGAGCAGATCGCAGGAGATGCTTACGAAGTCTACAGCGACGAGGGACGCATCGGCGCCGGGTTCCTGCGCCTGGGCGTGTTTCTCGAAGGGACGCGCGAAGAAATGCGGCGGGAACTGCTGAACGACCTTGTCGGCACGACCGGCTCGGTGTTCTTGGGACTGACCATGGGTTGCGCCCGTTGCCACGACCACAAATTCGATCCCATCCCGACCCGTGACTATTACCGGCTTGAAGCGTTCTTTGCGGCCGTCACCGTCCGCCCCGAGGCGATTCCGTTCACGCAGTACGAGCGGCCGGCTGAGTTGGAACGCCGCGCCAAAGCCTGGGACGTGGTGCAAAAGCGTCGCCAAACCGAGCGCGACGAGGTCGTCAACCGATTTCGAGAACGGCTTGCCCCTGCGTTGGCGGGTTCGCTCAACGGGCCGCAGGATCTCAAAGACATTGCAGCGCCGATTGGTAACGACGATCTGGCTGCGGAAATGGAACGGGGCCTGCTGTTCAGCAAGCAAGAGATCGAACAGTATCGGCGGTTGAACCGCCAGACGAACGGTGCGGACAGCCTGCCAGACCTCTACAAGCCGATGGCGTATACCGCGACCGAGTTGATTGGCGCGAGTAACGAACCCGAACCCAACTACCCGGTTCCGCCGACGACGTTCGTGCTGGAAGGGGGCGATCCGAAACAGAAATCCGAAGTGGTTGAGCCGGGTTACTTGGCCGTCGCCGCTGGCAGTTCGGCCCCCGTCG
>JAPLOC010000031.1 GCA_026692825.1 Planctomycetota bacterium
AAGGGGGCTACAAGGGAATCACCGTCCACTTCTGGGACGAGTCTCGAAAGAACTGGGCGACCTGGACGGACGCCCGTCCCATGCGCGACGGTATGTTCGATCCACTCAAGCGGTTTCGTGAAGATGGTCCCTGGTCCGGTTGCGGTACCCCCGACCAGGCAAGTCAGAATCAGCTCCGCTTGTTGAACGCGTTCCGCAACGCGAGTGGCCGGCTCTCCGGACGGTCGGCCACCAAGGCGCTGGTGGTCGCCCCCACCGATCTCTCCGCTCTGCCCAATGTGTTAACGGGTTGGAGCAAGATCAGCGCCCAGGCCGCCGCGCTGTTCGGTGGCGGACTCACCAGCCGTCTCGAGAATCAGGAACTCGTGCTGTTACGCCCCTCCGATTGGGGGCCACCCTTATTTGACACGCTGCGTCAGGAATTGCTGCGTCCGATTGTCGATGAGACGGGACACACATTGAATCTCTGGTTGCCGTTCGCCGAGGAGAACCGTGCCGCCATCGAATGGCTGGAACGACTTCCATCGACAGAACGTCCGATCGTGTTGGGGGCGATTCGACTGGTGGTGGGGCAGGGAAAAGCGAGCGGAAAATCAACTCCGGTGAAACCGGCCTCCCGACGCGCCGGCACCGTTGGGAACGACTCGGGCTTAGTTGGCGAAGAAGCAGAGGTGGAGCTAGATGGCGATCCATTGGAATTGACAGGGCCGGCGACACCACTGGGGCGGTTGTTGATCACCGCCTTGGCGGAACTGGAGACCCTGGCCGAAAACGGCGTCGTCGCGCGGCGGGATCCCAAGGTGCTGGAGGATGCGGCGCGGCGGATGGATACGTTGGGACTGGCGGTCTGTGCGCGCCCGGTGGCGCGGCTAGCGACGGAATTGCGCTCCGCCTCACCACAGGAAAACGCCGAGAGGCCGGCACAAATCGCAGGGACACTGCTGCGGGTGGCGTACGTCCTGCATTTGACCGCCGACGCCGAACTGGCGTCGAACGCGACCGCGGTGAATGCGATATCGAACTGAAAAATCTTCGGCAGATGTTGGAGTCCCAAGGGGCAAACTGCGTCCACCTGGTCACTGGCTGGAATGTCCGGCGAACGGTGAGTCGAGCAAGACCGTTCGTTCAGGCGGCACTCTCAGACACGCCAGTCAATCCACTCCTGCGAGCAACTCCGTCCACGAATTGACGTCGAGCAGGCGGACGGCAAGGCGTTCGAAGACGGCCAGCTCAGTGATTGTCGCGAT
This sequence comes from Planctomycetota bacterium, assembly GCA_026692825.1. Classification (GTDB taxonomy): domain Bacteria; phylum Planctomycetota; class Planctomycetia; order Planctomycetales; family Planctomycetaceae; genus UBA10511. The sequence continues at coordinate 1,248 of JAPLOC010000031.1, forward strand.
GGACCTGCGAATCTTAACCGGCGGCTTACCGAAGCGCTTTGTCCCTTGGACCAATAGGATCCGGCGGGCCTCTTCCTCGCGACCCCTTTCGCGACCTTCCTCACGGCCTTCTTCACGTCCCAATTCGCGACCAACTTCGCGTCCTTCTTCAAGACCCGCTGCGCGACCCTCTTTCAGAATCGCCTGGTAGGTGACCGATTCTTTCATCGAACGAACTCCCTGCAAAAGTTGGCTGACAATTGCCTGTTCATATTCTAACCCCATGAGAACGTACGTGGCAGTCCACAGGGACGCGACGTCGGCGTGATTTGCCTCGCGCTGAAACCGGGACGTCATTTCATCAATCAGTCGCGGCAAATCGGGACGGGCGACCTTCGTCAACGGCAACAGCGGAAGCGTGCCGATCCCCCCTTCTAGAAGCGACTCGGGCGAGAATTCCCACAGTCGAATAACAGTGTACTTGAATGCGAGATACAGCTCGCCATCGGGCAGTTTCCATTCCACGCCCAGTCTTGTGGATAGCTTTGCTGCCTGCCGAGAGTCGATGGACGACGAACGAAAAACTCCGATGAATCCCTGCTTTTTGTACTCCCTCACAAGACCTCGCGGCAGGCAGAGCCAGCTTCCTGCCGGGGTGTTCGGACCAACGAGGTTCAACGCCACATCGCCCACCACGCAATCTATCCGTTACAATCACGAATCGAGTGAATCGCCCCTGTGTGGCCCGACTCTGGTTGAGTTCAAGGATCGACGCGTCTTGGTCAGCATGCAACATTGGACATCGCGGTTCTGCTTGGCGCTTCTGTGGTTGGCACTGTTCGGAGGCTGCGAACCTTCGACGCCCAGTGACGGTGCGAAGTCGCCCAGTACTTCCGCAGGGCGCGACGGAAAGTCAACAAACCAACCGCCATTTGTCCCTCCACGTGACGCGAGTGACGAGTTTTTCGAACGCGACACGGTTCACCATCTGGTACTCAAACTCTCACC
>JAPLOC010000032.1 GCA_026692825.1 Planctomycetota bacterium
GCCGTCGACGACCAGCCCCCCGCCGATTCCCGAACCGACAGTGACATAGCAGACCGGGTCGAACCCCCGGCCGGCACCGAATTTGGCCTCAGCGAACGCCGCCGCGTCGGCGTCGTTATGCAGAACCGCGCGCCAGCCGGTCTGATCTGTCAGCCAGTTGACAATCGGAAACTGGTCCCATCCCGCGACCTGATGACTGGTGACGATGGTGCCGACAGTCGAATTCACGGGACCGCCAAAACCAATGCCAATGCCGGAGATTTGTTCCCGGGGAACATTTGCGTCCGCCAGAACCTGGGTCACGCCGGCCAAGATCTGCCTCTGAATCTCGGCGGCTTTTCCCGGCGCACTGACCGACATTCGCACCAGCGCCCGAAACGGGTTCCCGGTTCCATCCGCGATCGCGAGCTGGAGCTTGGAGCCGCCGACCTCGATCCCCAAAAACAACGACATTCGCGCAATCTTCTCGAAGTGTCAACACAGGAGGCACCGAAAAGCTTGCGAAGGGCCAAGTGCCTTCGCAATTCTATACTCCAGTCGGCCTTGAGTGAAACGACCCCCATTCGCCAGCGGTGGACGGGTCACTGTCCCATCTGGGACGGGACGTGGGCGCTTGGTCACGTTAGGCCGGGTCAGGTTGGAGCGACAGCAACATCGCCCGCAATCAATCGGGGATACGTGGTCCAGGTTCCATCGCGAAACGAGACGTCGATCGCATCGGTCTTCAAGCGTTCATTCCGCCACGCCACCACTTCAGGAGCATCGCATGAATCTCGCCACATCTCAAACATCACCACGCGGCTTTCGCCGGTTTTGCGATCAATCCAAGAATCGACCATCACCCCCAGGCGATCGGGCCGCCACTCCGGGCCAGTCGGAACTCCACCACGGATCCAGGCGCAATGAAACTCCCGACAGTTTGCGGGGCGGGTTTCATAGATTTGACACCCGGACCGGCAAACGTGATCGCAGGCGAATCGCCCCGGTTTCTGCAGTTCGACAACCGCCAGCAACGTGCAGCAGGCGGTACACTCGCCACATTCCCTCGGGAATGCGGGCAGTGTTGCGGTTTCGCCCGCGGCAACTTCAGTGGAGAGAGTGGGGGAGGAGATTTCGACGCGACCTGCTGACTTGGGAGTAGTGTACGCAACAGTTGTTCCTGATCCCTGGAACAACAAGGGAACTGGATCCCCCCACAGCCGGACCGGGTTTTCCGGGAAGAGAGAATCGACAGGGTGTGAATGATCCGCCCCGTCGTGCGGTCAGTATACTTCGTTGTCTCGCGCACCGCAGTTCTGCCCGGCGCATCTCATGTCGACCAGTCCCCATCCAAACCAGAGTACGGAACCCTCCGCATCGCAGCCGTACGCCGTCTTCGAAGCGCGGGGGATCACAAAAATCTATCGCATGGGCGAGGTGGAAGTCCCCGCGCTCCGGGGGGTCGATCTCGACCTGTTCGAAGGGGAGTTTGTCGTCCTGCTGGGGCCTTCGGGGAGCGGCAAGTCGACTCTGCTCAACATTCTGGGAGGGCTGGATGTTCCCACCAGCGGCAGCGTGCGTTACCGCGATCACGATCTCACGAAGGACGACGACGCGCATTTGACCGGTTATCGCCGCAAGCATGTCGGCTTCGTCTTCCAGTTTTACAACCTGATTCCCAGTCTCACGGCACGCGAGAATGTGGCGCTCGTCACCGAGATCGCCGCGCATCCGATGACGCCGGAAGAAGCGCTGGGGCTGGTGGGGATGAGTCATCGGCTCGA
>JAPLOC010000033.1 GCA_026692825.1 Planctomycetota bacterium
TCCGCCGACCAGCAAAAAGACCATCACGGCGGCCCAAAAAGAGACGCTCCGCCGCTGGATTCAGGAAGGGGCGAATTACGAAAAGCACTGGTCGTTCCTCGCGCCGTCAAAAGCCGAGCTGCCCGTGGTGAAGGACGAGAAGTGGGTGCGTAAGCCTATCGACCGGTTCGTACTGGCCGGGCTGGAGTCGCGGGGTTTGACCCCCGCGCCGCAGGCCGACCGCAGGACTTTGGCCCGACGCGTCGCGCTCGACCTGACGGGCCTGCCACCGGCTCCCGAAATGGTCGAGGCGTTCGTCAACGACACCGCGGAGAACGCCTACGAGAAGCTGGTCGACAAGCTGCTGGAATCGTCCCGGTGGGGCGAGCATCGGGCGAAGTACTGGCTCGACGCGGCCCGCTACGCCGACAGTCACGGGATTCATTTCGACAATTTCCGCGAGATCTGGGCGTATCGCGAATGGGTTGTGCGAGCGTTCAACCGGAATCTGCCGTTTGATCAATTTACCATTGAGCAACTCGCGGGGGATCTGCTTCCCAACCGAACCCTCGACCAGCACATCGCCTCGGGATTTAACCGGTGCAATATCACCACCAGCGAAGGAGGGACGATTCCGGAGGAATACCTGGTTCTGTACACCCGCGACCGGACGGAAACCACCTCCGCCGTCTGGATGGGCCTGACCGCGAACTGCGCGGTCTGCCACGACCATAAGTTCGATCCGCTGTCGCAGCGCGAGTTCTATCGGATGGCGGCGTTCTTCAACAATACGACGCAGCCCGCGATGGACGGCAATGTCAAGGATACTCCTCCGATTCTGACTGTGCCGATGGAGGAGGACCGCCCGCGGTTCGATCAGCTCGCGAAGGAGATTCCGTCGGTCCGACAACAGATCGCAGACCGTAAGCAGAATGCGAATGCGGACTTCAATGCCTGGGTGGCGGCTGCCTCGGCCGAGGAATTGGGCAAACGGATTCCCCAAGAGGGGTTGGAGTTCCACGCGCCGCTCGCGGAAGGGGAAGGGAAGTCGGTTACGTTCCGCGTCAAGGGCGAGTCCCGTCAGGCGAGCGCGCCGGCGGACATTCCCTGGGATGGCGGTGCTGTCTCGGCGAAGGCGTTTAAGAGCAAGATCGACAACGCGGTGGAGTTCGGTGACGTCGCCGACCGTGAAAAGGACCAGCCGTTCACGGTTTCGGCCTGGGTCAAAATTCCCGCCGCCAATGTGTTCGGAGCGATCGCTGCCCGGATGGATAACGCGATGGACTATCGCGGCTGGGATCTGTGGGTCGAGAACGGCAAAGTCGGGACGCACATTGTCAGTAAGTGGCCGTCCGACGCGCTCAAAGTCGTTTCGAACACCGCGCTCGAAGTGGGCAAATGGCAGCATGTCACGGTGATTTACGACGGGTCGGCGAAGGCCTCGGGAGTGAAGATCCTTTTCAACGGCAAATCCCAACCGACTTCGGCCCAGGCCGACGCCTTGCGGAGTTCGATCCGTTCCCAGGTTCCGTTCAAGCTCGCGCAACGCAGCGCGAACGAGAAATTGAATGACGTGGGAATTCAGGATCTGCGACTCTATTCGAAAGTGCTGTCGGAGCAGGAGGCGAGTCAACTGGCGACCGGAACCCGCGGCGCGTGGCTGGTCAGCAAGCCGGCCGCCGACCGGACCGACGCCGAGAAGCAGGAACTCTTTGACTGGTGGCTGGTGACCATCGACAAGCCGTCGATCGAGTTGACGGCGAAGCTCGCGTCGCTGGAAGCCGAGCGATCGCAGATCACCTCGCGGGGGACGATCGCCCACGTGATGCAGGAAAAGGCGGATCCGGCGTTGGCATTCGTACTGTTCCGTGGCGAGTACGACCAACGTCGGGATGAAGTCCAGCCGGCGACCCCCGACGTTCTCCCCCCCATGCCGGAGGATCTGCCGAAGAATCGGTTGGGATTCGCGCAGTGGCTGCTCCGTCCCGAACATCCGCTGACGGCACGGGTCACGGTGAATCGATTCTGGCAGGAGTTGTTTGGAGCGGGCATTGTCCGGACTTCGGGTGACTTTGGTGTCGCTGGCGAATTGCCTGCCAACCAGGAGTTGCTCGACTGGATGGCGGTTGAATTCCACGAAACGGGCTGGGATGTCAAGAAGTTCTTCAAAATGCTGGTGATGTCGGCGACCTACCAGCAGTCGGCGCAGTCGACTCCCGAAAAGCTGGAGAACGATCCCCAGAATCGGTTCCTGTCGCGCGGACCGCGATTCCGCATGGAAGCCGAGATGGTCCGCGACTACGCCCTCGCCGCCAGTGGGTTGCTGGTCGAGAAGATTGGTGGGCCGAGCGTGAAGCCCTACCAGCCTGATGGGGTCTGGGCGGCGGTGGCGATGATTGGGAGCAACACCCGCGATTACAGGGCGGAACTCGGACCCAACCTGTACCGACGCAGTCTGTACACCTTCTGGAAGCGGAGCGCTCCGCCCGCGTCGATGGAGATCTTCAACGCTCCCTCCCGGGAACTTTGCACCGTTCGGCGGGAACGGACCAACACTCCGCTCCAGGCGCTGGTGACGCTGAATGACCCGCAATTCGTGGAAGCGGCCCGGGCTTTGGCGCAGCGGGCGCTGACGGAGGGCGGAGCGAAGATGGACACTCGGATCGCGTATCTCGCCGAGCGGTTGATCTCCCGCCCGCTGACCGCCGAAGAACTGGCGGTGGTGAAGGGAAGTTTGACGGAACTGTTGGAGTACTACAGCAAGCATCCCGACGATGCCCAGAAACTGATCCGCACGGGGAATTCCGTTCCCGACGCCAAGCTGGCCCCGACGGAGCTGGCGGGTTGGACCATGCTGACCAACGAACTGATGAACCTGGATGAAGTTCTGAACAAGTAGCACGGCGCGGGGGAGTTTCGATTGGGAAGCTCCCCGCGCGTGGCGGCCTCCACGTTCCGTTCTCCTGAATCAACAAATCTCCTTGTGGTGTCTCATGAATCCGATTGACTCGCTGTTGCAGAATCAGACCCGCCGGGCGTTACTGGGCCGGGGGGTGAACGCCGTCGGTTGGGCGGCCCTCTCTTCACTGATGGGCCAGAATCTGGCACGGCCGGCGGTCGCCGCCGACTCGACGCTGGGGGTGGAAGGGGGTGGTTTGAACCATTTCCTGGGGAAAGCGAAGCATGTGATCTATCTGCATATGGTGGGTGGCCCCCCGCAGATGGACCTGTATGACTACAAGCCCAAGATGGACGAGTGGTACGACAAGGATCTTCCCGA
>JAPLOC010000034.1 GCA_026692825.1 Planctomycetota bacterium
CACCTGATCTCAGCCAATGCTCGAATCTGTCAATCCTCCCTGGGGTAACACCATCAACCGGAGAGCCGGATGCGGGAAAACCGCCCGTCCGGTTCGGAGGGAGGGGGGACCGAAACCAATCGGTCCTCCCTACCCCTATCTTGACTGCAAAATGTCTCAATCGGTACCGCGCTGGGTATAACCTCCGAGCGGTCCGCGTTGAGACATTTTGATGGAGCCGCGAAAATGTCTCGATTCAGGCCGCACGCGGGATAACCATTGGACACTTGACCCATGCCTCCAAAATCCCAGGGGGGGGTCTTGGGTGGACAGAGTCCCCCCCAGCTTCCGCCCAACGGCCTGGTCGTCACAATCTGCGTGGCGATGGATTACTGACTGCCACTGAGAAACGTGACCAGCACCTGTTCAAGCCGCAGGATGTCCTCAATGAAGACCTCTTCATTGGCGCGGTGATACGGGAAAATCGACGGTTCGAGTGCGACCGAAGGGATGGGGGGTCGCCCCGGGGAATTGAGTTCGGCACCGTAGGAAAGATAGTCGTTGGTGTTGTTGGCCACGAGGAGGTCGGGATCAATCGCCAGCAGGCGATCTCGCAATTCGGCCGTCGCGTCACGCAGTTCCCCAGACGCCTCGACGCCATTGAGTTCCCAGGGAGCGCAATACAACGCCCGGCCGGAAATCCCTTTGAACAGTGGCGTCGTATCGAGCGTGATCACTGCGGAGGGAATTCGACCGGTCGCCAGCAACCGCCGTGAGAGCCGTTCGGCTCCTTGACCCGGTTCTCGCCCAGAACCGCCGTTCTTCAGGCGTTGCGGGTGCCTTTCGAAACCGAAACTCTCCTCCATTTCCGAAAGCAACAAGAGCAGTGGGGGAAACGGGTGGTTCGCCGACTGGCGGGCGATCGCCAGACAGATTCCCAGTCCCGCCGAATCGTCCATCGGGCCGACAATCTTGCCATCCCGCACTTCGACATGCAGTGCCGTGATTCCTTCGACGTAGTGATCGATCTTGTCGAGGTGTGCCGCGAGGGCAATGGGTGGCCCCGGAAGCGTGCCGGGAATTGAGACCAGGAGGCTGTTCTCTGGTACCACTTCGATCTGCGCGCCCCGGACGTCGGCCAGAATCTCCCGGATCAAGGGGTGAAGCCGTTCTTCGTACGAGCTGAACGACGGAACGGCGGCGACCCGGCGGATGAGTTCGACGACTTCAGACATGGGATGGCTATTCCACCCCCACGGAGCCGAAGCAATACAAGTGGCCGGCGGTTCGCACATACACCCGGCCATCGACCAGCGCGGGGGTCGCGTAGGCGTCTTCGCCAAAGTCAGCGCCGGCGAGCTCCTTCCAGCCCTCCTTCGCTTCAAGAACTGTCAGCTTGCCACGCTGGCTCAGCAGGTAGACCTTGCCATCGCCGGCGACGGGCGAACTGTAATAGTCTCCCGTCGCTTCGATGCGTCCCTCTTTCAACGCCTTGCCGGTCTTGATGTCGAGGACCGTCAGAA
>JAPLOC010000035.1:0-1667 GCA_026692825.1 Planctomycetota bacterium
GTCCCTCTTCCTGCAATTGAATCGTCGCGGTGGGAATTGCGCCGGTTCCCGCCGACGTGTGAAAACTCACCAGCTTCCAGCGATCAGGAGTGTCGGCCGAGCGGTTTTCCACAATCGCCACCAAGTCGGCGTCGTAGACGTTTTTCTTCTTGTCGCAGAGCGCGGTGAAGTCCTGGTACGCCTGTTCGAGCTGCTTGTCGGTCAGCTCGAAACCGAGTTGCGCGCACCGGTCCCGAAACGCGTGCCGGCCACTGTGTTTACCCAACACCAGGCTGGTTCCGCTGTATCCCACATCCTCGGGCCGCATGATCTCGTAGGTCGAACGCTCCTGCAGCATGCCATGCTGATGTATCCCCGCCTCGTGCGCGAACGCGTTCTGACCAACGATCGCCTTGTTCCGCTGCACGAGCATCCCGGTGATGTTCGACAGCATGCGGCTGATGGCACAGAGTCGCCGGGTGTTGATCCCCGTGGTCACTTTGTAGAAGTCCCCACGGGTGCGCAGCGCCATCACAATCTCTTCGAGAGCCGCGTTCCCCGCCCGTTCCCCCAGTCCGTTGATCGTGCATTCGATCTGCCGGGCTCCCGCCTCGACCCCCGCGAGGCTGTTCGCGACCGCCAACCCCAGGTCATTGTGACAGTGCGTGCTGATGATCGCCCGGTCGATATTCCGGACATGCTTTTTCAAGTGCGAAATGACCTGAAAATACTGGGCGGGGGTGGCGTAGCCGACGGTGTCGGGAATGTTCACCGTGGTGGCCCCCGCGTCGATCGCCTTCTCAACCACTTCGGTCAAAAAGTCGAGTTCCGTTCGAGCCGCGTCTTCGGGAGAAAACTCGACGTCTTCGACAAAACGCCGGGCGCGAGTCACCCCCTCAATCGCCCGCCGAATGATCTCCGGCTTGTCCATCTTGAGTTTGAACTCGCGATGGATCGAACTGGTGGCGAGGAACACATGGATCCGGCGATTGCGGGCGTCGGCGAGAGCCGCCCCGGCGCGATCGATGTCTTCATCGCGGCAACGGGCGAGGCCGCAGATGGTCGGTCCCCGATCGCCAAACTCCCGGGCGATCGCCTGCACCGCTTCAAAATCGCCGGGCGAGGCGATGGGGAAGCCCGCTTCGATGACGTCGACCCCCAGATCGACCAGAGCGGCGGCCACTTCGAGTTTCTCGGCGGTGTTCATGCTGCAGCCGGGTGACTGCTCGCCATCGCGGAGTGTCGTATCGAAGATAATGACGCGGTCGGACGCGGGGGGGACGTGGTCAGACATGGGAAACCTTGTCGCGCTTCGGAAGCGAAAACAAAACCAACGGGACGGGGATCAACGGCGGACGCGAACGAATCGAAGGACGAAAAAGAAAAAACCCCAAGACCGGAAGGTCTCGGGGTTTTCGTGAATCAGGCAGTGTGTCGGCCAGACAGAACCCTAGACCTCCCTCGGGCGGGGGCTAAGCAGCAGGTCAAGGCTCAGCAGGGTGGGGTGGGTCATGGCAACAGTCGTAGACACAGGAGTTCAACAAAGGTTACGGGAATCTGCGGCCGTCGTCAAGGAAATTCCGCAGCCCCTTACAGATTCCCCAACCAGATCTGCCGATTGGGCAAACTGCCCCGATTGGACTTGCCGACGTGGTTCCGCGTAAAATCCCAGTTGATTCGAACCGATT
>JAPLOC010000035.1:1703-2100 GCA_026692825.1 Planctomycetota bacterium
AATCGAGGCGGCCCCGCATGCCGGCATCCCCTCGGTCGGGTTCCTCGTTTCGGGAGGTCATCGCCGTGTCTCCATTTCGGGCTTTGGCCCCGTACTTCCTCAGCGCGACGTTGGTCATCGGGCTGACTCCCCTTCCGGGGCTCGCGCAGCAGCGTTCCCAGAATTCACCCAGTGCCCGCGCCCGGGCTCGCGATCTGGCACCGACGGCCAAACCGGTCAACGGCGAGCGGAATGCGAAAGTTCCCACGACACTGGTGACGCTCGAACTGCTCACCGGAGCCGACGCGTCGGCCCTCAAATCGCATGAATGGGCGAAACAATGTGAAGCGCTCGGAATCACCTGCACCATCCGCCGGGGACGCGAAGACGACGAACCGGGAGTCTCCGAAAGGTCGCG
>JAPLOC010000035.1:2117-5236 GCA_026692825.1 Planctomycetota bacterium
AGTCGCGGTCGTCGGTCGACTCGACAATCGGGGTCGGATCGTCTTCCCCGATCGGGCGTTCGCCCCGGGGGAAGTAAAAAGGCTGGCGGAGTGGCTCGACGAGTTGAAGTCGTACGGTGCGCAAGGATCTCCCGAGGGGCAACGGGTCTGGGGGCTAGCTAAGGACCAGTTCGGTTCGGTGTTCGAATCGCTAATGCCGCGTGTGGAATTCGAAACGATGGACGCCCCGCTGGGCGAGATCCTCGATCATTTCAAGTTTTCCCCGAAGCACCCGTTGAAGTTCACGGTGGGGGCGAACAACCGGCTGGGAGAGACGGGACGGAGCGAAATCTGCACGCAGTCTCTGCGGGGGATCGCGCAAGGGACGGCTCTGTCCTTGATACTGGCCGAGCGCGGACTGGGGATGAAACCGCGGCGTAATCCCGATGGTTCGATCGACCTGGCGATATACGACCTGCAGGAGGCGAAAAACGTCTGGCCGGTCGGCTGGTACCAGGGGAACACCCCCGGCAAGACCGCTCCGAGTCTGTTCGTGTTCAAGGAAATTCACTTCGATGATGTCGATGTCGATTCGGTCCTGTCGGCGTCGGCGGAAGTGACCGGTGTCCCGGTGCTGATCGACCGCACGAACCTCAAGTCGAAGGAGATTGAATTCGCCGACATTCCTGTGGACTTTCCCCTGAAGAAAACGACCTGGGCCCAGGCGTACGACCGCATCCTGGGAAAAGCCGGCTGCAAGTATGAACTTCTGAACGATGAATCGGGGAGACCGTTTGTTTGGGTGACGACCCTGCAGACTCCTTCGCGAAAGCCCCAATAAAACCTTTCGCGTGATACATCCCCAGGAACATCGCCTGTGTTGTTACCACTCCCGACGTTCCCCACGTTTTCGCTGGCATTCGTGGAATGAGTTCCGGTCCTGAACCCGCTGACCATCGGCCAGCCCCCCCGGGAGAAAACCCCTGGGGAGCGCGGTTTCGCGCGCCTGAGTTTCCACTGGAGAACGCTCCGAGTTTCAGTTCCGACCTGACTTCCGCGTTTGAAGAACTTCCACAGTCGGATACGCCGGGTCCGCCGCCCTACCGCTTGAGCTTGTTGGGGGTATTCGCGACCACCGTACTCAGCCTGCTGGCGGCGAATGTCGTGTTTGGGGTCGCCTACGCGGCGGCGATGGTCTTTTCCAACACAGGCGAAGTCCATGATGACAGCGCGAACCGCCCGTTCGTCGCAAGGACAGTGGCGGCGATAGCGGCCGTGGGAACATTCGCTGGACTGTTCTGCCTGTTCGTGATCCCCAAGTGGCGCGCTTCGAGCCGATACGCGTTTCGCTCACGAGACGGTCACGAACGAGAGAAATGGGAATGAACGAAAACGGTAATTTGCCCGGCGATGAATCCACGGCCGAACCTCCGGCACAAAGCCATGTCGACAGAGAAGACTCGCCTCCGCCACCACGCCACCGCGTGAGCTGGCTGGGGGTGTTCGCGACCACAGTGCTGTGCCTGTTCGCGGCGAATATCGCGTTTGGCGCCGTCTGCACCGCGTCGTTTTTCCTCGCGGTCGGCAACAACTATGGCGACAACTGGGTCTTTTACACCGGACTGTACATCGCCGCTTTCGTCGCCGTCGCGACATTCGCCGGATTGTTTTATAAGTTTGTGATTCCCAAGTGGCGCGATCCGCGCCAACACGCAATTCGCTCGCGAGACAGTCACGAACGGGAGAACCTTGAATGAGCGATAACCTCCCTGTTCCCGGCGATGAATCGAATTCGGAAGCTCCCTCCCAATGCAACCTGAACCGCGACGAATCTCTTCCCGCACCACGCCACCGGGTGAGTTGGCTGGGGGTTTTCGCGACGACGTTGCTGTGCCTGTTCTCGGCGAACATCGCGTTTGGTGCCGTTTGCACGGCGACATTTTTTCTCGCCCGCCAGGACACGAACAGCAACAACTCGGTAATTTTTACCGGACTGTTCGTGGCAGCGGTCGTCGCCCTCGCGACATTTGCCGGCCTGTTTTTCAAGTTCGTGATTCCCAAGTGGCGCGGTCCGCGACATGCCGCGTCGACCCCGCGGGAAATTGGGAAGCGATGACACACGTTGTGCCGAGCGATTCCCTGACACCAAGCCGCTGATCTCTTCCTCTCGCGATCGATCCTGCCATGTTGAAACTCCGCGACCACACTTTTCTGGGAATGACGCAGAGCCTCTGCCCGGAATGTCTCGCCCTGGTGCCAGCGAAGATCATCTCCCGCCCCAACGGCCGGGTCTACTTTCGCAAGCATTGCCCCACGCACGGAATTCGCGAGGACTTCGTCTGTTCCGACGTCAAATGGTACGACCGGCTGGAGTTTCTGGTTCCAGGCAAAGTCCCCGCCAAGTTCGGCATCGAACCTGACAAAGGGTGCCCCTACGACTGTGGCCTGTGTACCGAACACGAGCAGCACACCTGCATCGCGCTGGTGGAGATCACGTCGTCGTGCAACCTCAGTTGTCCGATGTGCTTTGCCAGCAGCGGTCCAGGCGGGAAGCATTGGACTTTTGAGGAAGCGAAGAAGGCGATCGATCGCATCGTCGAAACGGAAACCCGCCCGGAGATCATCCAGCTTTCCGGTGGCGAACCGACACTGCATCCGGAATTCGAACGGATCTTTGAATACGCGTGCGAACAGCCGGTCGACTATGTGATGATCAACACCAACGGCATCCGCTTCGCCAACGATCGCGCGCTGGTCGAGCGGGTCGCCGAGCGCAAGAAGCGGGTCGAGATCTACCTGCAATTCGACGGTTTTCGCGAAGAGACCAGCCGGATTTTACGGGGGGAGTCGCTGGTCGACACGAAAATGCGGGCGATTGAAAATCTGGGGGCGGCGGGGCTGCACACGATTCTGGTGGTAACGCTGCAAGGGGGGGTGAACGAATCCGAAATTGGCGACATTGTGCGGTTCGCGATCGACCGCCCCTGGATCACGGGCATCAGTTTCCAGCCCGCGACCTACTCGGGCCGGCATGTTCTGCCTGATCAGCTCGAACGCCGGGTGACCTTTCCCGATGTCATCAAGGCGGTGGCGAAGCAGACCGGGGGGATGTTTCAGGAGACCGACTTCATGCCGCTCCC
>JAPLOC010000036.1 GCA_026692825.1 Planctomycetota bacterium
CTATCTCGAGTATTGCCGAGCGCGTGGCCTTGATCGCGACGCCAGCGTTGTTTGCGCGGACAGCGTCGCAGGGGCAATGGAAGTTGGCGAAACATCTCCTGGCGATTGACCGGGCGATTATGAAAACAGTTGTTGGCGGCGGTCCCCAGCTCCTGGTGATCGAGGCTCCACCCCGGCACGGGAAATCCGAGCTGGTGAGCAAATACCTGCCGGCGTGGTTTCTGGGAGTCTTTCCCGACAAGCAGGTGATGCTGGCTGGCTACGAGGCCCACTTCGCCCGTTCCTGGGGACGTCGCGCCCGGGAAGTTCTCGAACAGTGGGGACCGAAACTGTTTGATGTCGCCGTTCGGGACGATGTGCGGGCCGCCAACGATTGGGGAATTGACGGTCGCGCGGGGGGGATGCTGACGGCGGGGGCCGGCGGACCGATGACCGGCCGCGGCGCGGATCTGCTCATCATTGATGACCCAATCAAGAACGCCGAAGACGCGCAGAGTGAGACCATTCGCGACAAGTTGTGGGACTGGTGGCAGTCGACCGCCAGCACCCGCATTGAGCCGGGCGGGTGCGCGATCATCATCGCCACGCGCTGGCACGCCGACGACCTGACCGGCCGGTTGATCGCCAACTCCGAGGATCCTGAAGGGCACGCGATCACGCGGTTGCACCTCCCCGCGCACGCGACCAACCGCGACTCCCTTGGTCGACGTCCGGGGGACGCGTTGTGGCCCGAGCGGTGGCCGTTGGACCGGCTGGCTGGGCATCGCAAAAACCTGGATGACCAATGGTGGGACGCGCTGTACCAGCAGGATCCCGGTCGGGGGTCCGTGGCGCAGTGGCCGGCCGACTACTTTCCCGACTCGCTGTTTGTCGATGAGTGTCCCCCCAGGTTTGACCGCTCGGTGGTCGGTTGCGACCCGGCGACCGGTGCCACCTCAGGCGACTATTCCGCCGCCGTCTTTTTGGGGTTCGCGGACAATCTCTACTGGGTCGACGCCATTCTGGAGAGACGTCCGCCCGAACTCTTCGTGGCGCGAACCCTCGATTTGGTCGAGAAGCACCGGGCGCGAACGCTGACAGTCGAATCGAATCTCTACGGCACATTGCTTCAGAAGGAGATTCAACAGCAACTCGCGATTCGCGGACTTGAAGAGGTGACAGTGACCACCGCGCTGAATCTGGTCCCCAAGCCGATCCGTCTGTCCCGCTTGGGACGATTTCTGCGGAATCGGGAATTCCGGTTCGTGCGTTCGCCAGGGACGGAACTGCTGGTGCGTCAACTCCGCGAATTTCCCGCCGGCCGACACGACGACGGTCCCGACGCGTTGGAGTTCTCGTTACGCGGCGTGCTGACCCCCGATGTGTTGGGGTTTCACGTCTGCGATCCACGGGGGTGGTCGTTGGAGTAGAGATAGGTTTTCAAGGGATTGCCAATGCGTTCCATGAATTCCGAGTTGTCCTCCGTTGGTCGACTCTTGTAGGAACGCCATCGATTGGCTGCGGGACGTTGCGGCGTCGGCCACAACAATTTGGGGAATTCCGTGATCGCAAGCGGGTGCGTTTGAAGTGCGAGAGCTTGGTCCGGCCGATCCTTCATCCTCCCTCGACGTGCGGAGGACGGCCGTCAACTCATGGAACGCATTGGCCATTCCTTGAAAACCTAGTTTCAACCGCCGCTGGGTTCGCGGTGGTCCAGACACGTGCTTGCGGTGTCCATGTCATCAACTTCAACTCGGTACCACAGCGTGGTGAGCCACGCTGTGGGATCCAAGCTGGGGGGGGACAGAGTCCCCCCCAGCTTCCGCCCAACGGCTTGATTCCCTGTGAAGACATCGGGCACCCCGTCTGCGGATGGAGCGGGGTGCCAAAAAAATCAACGGCCCGCTGGGAGGCTAAGTGCCCGTCCAAGATCAAATCCGTTGATTTGTAACATTCACAGAAGGTGCGATTGGAGTAGGGTAGCGTGGATTTTTATCCACGTTACCCTCCCGTCCTGCTCACCGTACGGCGGGGATTTCGGCTACGCCAATCGGTTCTGGCGGACGGGGGGGCCGCGGGTGGCCGTGAATTCGGTTCGCCAGATCTCCTGGACGTGGAACAGGTCGTAAACCGCTTTGATGGCGGCGTGCTGGAAGTCGAGATTCGATTCGAAATGGAGTTTCATCACGCGACGGCTTTCAGGATCAGGATTCTCGGTAGGGTCACAGAAAGGAAGGGGGAACGACGAAAGGCACGAAACACACGAACACGGACGGACAGAAAAAAACTAAATGAGAAAATGAACCGGAAGGGAAGAGTCAACGACTGGGACTGGACCGACGCAGCCCAGACGGAACCATTCCATTTGACCACTCGGATTACGTCAGTCATTCTGTGCTTCCTGTTCCCTTTTTCTTGTTCGTGTGTTCCGTGCCTTTCGCGGTTCCCCTCGTCCGTCCAAACATCAATGAGGGATGCGACGGCACCGCGGCCAGCGAACGCAGCGAGTGGGCCGTGAAGCCCAACTGTGGCATGTGGTTGTACCGCGATGTGGGTGCGTACGACGGACGGTAAGAATTTGACAGGATGAAGAGGATGAAAGGGATGAACAGGATGGAGTTGCTCGCCATTCCTGCTCTCTGGATAAGTGGCTGAAATCGAAAAACTCCCAATCCACACGATTGACTGTCGCCTCAGCAATCCTGTCCATCCTTTTCATCCCTTTCATCCTGTCTACAAATTCATCGGCCCGCGAGAGCAATGAGTCGGCAATGCGCGTATCAACGGGCATCGCTGTCGGAGTTTGGGCGATCCTAGCTCCGAAGCGGGCCGTTGTTAAAATTCCCAAGGGGGCCTGGGGGGACAGAGTCCCCACCAGCTCCCGCCCAACGG
>JAPLOC010000037.1 GCA_026692825.1 Planctomycetota bacterium
GGTTGTCACCGCACGATGGCGTTGCGGAAGAAGCTGCCACAAGCAACGGTCAATTGTCGCTGCACGCCTGGGAGCGCGATACGCGCAATCCGATCTTTGTTCCTCGATCCGATTTCGATGCCAGCGGCGCACAGGGACCGTGTGTCGTGTTGCATGACGGCCAGTGGTGGATGTTCTACGCCGGTATCGGAAGGGATGGCGTTCAGCGGATTTGCCTGGCAACGGCGAATCCTGAAGGGCCGACCGAGTGGGAGCGGCATGGACCAATTCTGGAACTCGGGGCGAAGGACGCGTTTGACGAACAGTCGGCCACATATCCTTGCGTCCATCGCATGGGGGGAAAGTGGCATCTCTATTATTCCGGTCGCAGCAGCCGCGAAGGGAAGCAGCATTTTTCGAACTACTGGGGCATTGGTCTGGCGCAAAGCGACGACCTGCACCACTGGAAGAAGCACTCGGTGGAGCCGGTCCTGCAGGGAGACGGCGTCAAGGAGTATCCCGACTGTCAGGCGCTTGTCGGCCTGGGCAACATCATCGACTTGCCGCAGTCCGATGGCCGCACGCTGCATCGTCTGTATTACACGCTGCTGCCGGGACTCAAGGATCTCAACTATCTCGCGAACGGAACCTGGCACGTCATCGAGCACAAGGTCTGCGTTGCCGCGCACTCGTACGACGGCATCAAATGGAGCGACCGCCAAATCGTACTCGAGCGCCGTCGCGATGTGACGACGGAAGACATTGGCGTGGTGGGTCTAAATGTCTGGAAAACAGAAAGGGGATACCGCGGCATCTATACCGGCCTGGGAACGAAGTTCAAAACGTATGCCCTGGCCGAGGCCGCCAGTCCTGATGGATTCACGTGGGATCGTGGCACGGATTCGGGCAATGCCTCCCTGACGCTTCAGCCGGGAGCGTGGGACGGTGGAATGATTGGCTACCCCTGCGTGCTGCGGGAACAGGATCGAGTGCGGCTGTTTTATAACGGAGCCGGCGGCGGCGGAACCGGTGTGGGCATGGCCGTGGCGGCGATGCTCGACGATGATTAGATCAATCGAGATCTGATCGTCCATCGCGATGACAACGCCGCTTCAGAACTCTCAGAGCCTTGGAGGACCAGTGCGACAACTCTGGACATTGACATGTACGTTCTTCTGGTTGACGTGGATTGCCTTCGCGACGTTGACCTCGGCCGAGGAACCACAAACCGGCAAGCGGTCGGTCGAGCGCGTGCGGAGCAAGCTGTTTCGGCATCAGTACACCATTTACGACCGGGAGTTCTGCGGGTCCGAGGTATGCGTCGATTTCGACAATGACGGGCAACGCGAATTGCTGTACGCGTCGCGAGCGCCCGGCAAGTTGCAGATGCTAGACGCTGCCGACGGCCGGGTCCGTTGGAGCCGTGAACTCAAGGGGCAGCAACAATCGACGTCCGCGTTCGCACTGGATGGTGATGGCCGGTGGGAAGTGTTGTACACCGTGTCCGATCCGGGCGTGATGTATGTCTGCGATCACAACGGCAAAGTCCTGCGAGAGTGGGATTCGGAAGACGGCAAGCTCGGCAATTCTCCTGTAATTATCGACGGAGATGGAGACGGAGTGCTCGACGGCTATCTCGGCACCCGCTCCCGCTACGTGGCTCGTGTCAATATGCACGACCTGTCGCTGCTCCACCGGCGGAGTGACTGGGTCCAGTGCGGCTGCTACACGTCGGCGCTGGATGTCGATCGTGATGGCCGCTGGGACTTGTTCGCTGGCAGCGGTGATGATTACGCCGCAAAAGGAGTGTTGCACCGTTTGAATCCGCTGACGCTGGAGAGCGTGTGGAGTTTTCCGACGAACGACAACGCATCGAGTGCCGATGCCGTGTTGGTCGACATCAACGGCGACGGCATCGTCGAGATCATCAAGTCGGTCGACAACTACAAGAAGGACGATGCTCATGACGCCGTCATGGCGTTCACGATCGACGGCAAGCTGCTTTGGAAAGTGGAAGGGTTATCGGAAGAGGACTCGCCGAACGTCGCGGATTTGGATGGCGACGGCTCGGTCGAGATCGTCGGCATGACATTCGGCGGCGAGGTCTACTGCCTTAACGCGAAGGGCCGCTTCCAATGGCGGCGCGACCTGCGGCCGGAACTGGATGACGGCCAGCACATGTATATGACGCCGATCCTCTGCGACCTGAACGGGGACCGGCAACTCGAAATCCTCGCCATGACCCACGGGCAATACTCACCCACGCCCGGGCAGAAGCCGAACGCCCGGCTGTCGGCCCTCGACGCGCGCGGCAATGTGCTCGACGAGTTGGACCTCGGCGAGTCGCGGTACTGGGGGCACGCCTTCGTCTGCAACCTGGACGACGATCCCTATTTGGAACTCGTCGTATCCGGATATGGGGGTTTGGATGTCATCGAAACAGGCGGCTTCGGGCCGAACACCGAACACTTCCAGCGCCGTCGCAATTATCAGCGCCTAAATGTCCGCCCGTGGGCGTATGAGGACAGTTTCTTTATCGAACGGGGCCGGAAGCAGAGCGTGACCAACCAGACGGACAATCTGGTACTCGCGAAGGGGGACGGCGGCTATGTGCGCGACGGTCGGTTTGTCACGGAGCTTCTGACGTTGCC
The DNA here is from genome assembly GCA_026692825.1 of Planctomycetota bacterium. GTDB lineage: Bacteria > Planctomycetota > Planctomycetia > Planctomycetales > Planctomycetaceae > UBA10511. Next base: position 2,631 of record JAPLOC010000037.1, read on the forward strand.
TCCCGATTGCGAATTCCGCCGACTTCAATTCGCCGCCGAGTCACCAGCCGGTACTCAGATCCGCGTCGATGTGCTGGCGGCCAACGAGCGTCCGCTGCGCGAGGCAGTCAGTTCGGACATCGATCTACGGATCGGCGAGCCAGTGCGACTCGCGTTCCACCTTTCGACGACGGACCCGACCAAGACGCCGAAGCTCGACTCGTACTCGTTGACATTCGATCGCCGCCCAGAGTCGGCGTCCCAATCGAGTCGTCACAAGAGTCCACCGCCAACGACTGAGTTTGGTCAAACGCTGGCCGTCGAAGCAGGGGATCGACCGCGGATCGACGCACCAGCGTCCATCGCGCTGATGATTGAACCGGATGAAGAACGCTCGTTGAGGCTGGTCGAAATCACGGGTGGTGAGGAGCGCCCCATACCGTCGCAAATTGAACCAGGGACTCCGCCGCGTCTTTGGTGGATTGTGCGGGGAGAGTTGTCAGCCGGGGCCAAACGAACTTATCGCATCGACACCGGCGCCGCGGTCGCAGGTCCGGAGGTCTCGGTCGATCGTCGTGCGGAATCTGTCGTTGTTCGTGTCGGCGAGTCCTCCGTGCTGCAATACAACACGGCCCACGTAGAACCGCCCGCCGGTGCCGACGCCAAGTACGGCCGGAACGCGTTCATTCATCCGTTGTGGACGCCGGCCGGCATCGTCGCAACCGATCAATTTCCTCCCGACCACCTGCATCAAAGCGGTGTTTTCCTGGCTCACACCAAGACCGAGTTCGCCGGTCGCGCGCCGAATTTTTGGGATCTGCTCGGCGGGACTGGACTCGTTCGCTTAAAAGCAGTGAAGAACACAACCAGCGGGCCGATCTTCGGCGAGCTACTTGCAGAACACGAGCATGTGGACTTGTCCGCTCCAGATGGGAGGGTGGCGCTTGTCGAGACTTGGAGCGTTCCCGTCTGCAACGTCGGTGGCCGTGCCGCCGGCTTCTGGATCTGCGATCTTACTTCAACCTTGAACTGTGCCACACCCGACCCGTTGCGGTTGCTGGAGTACCACTACGGCGGAATGGCGATTCGCGGCGCTCGCTCCTGGGATGCCGAACACGCTCGCTTCCTCACCTCCGAGGGAAAGGATCGGGTCGCCGGCAATCACACGCGTCCGCGCTGGTGCGACCTCTTCGGTCCTGTCGGCGATCAGACGGCCGGAATTGCGTTCCTCACTCACCCGGCCAACTTCCGCGCGCCGGAACCGCTCCGCATTCATCCGACCATGCCGTACATGGTCTACTCGCCGTCACATCTCGGCGACTGGGAGATCACCCCCGGTACACCGCATGTCTCTCGATACCAGTTCGTCATTCACGATGGGAACCTGCCGGAGACAACAACCAACCGACTCTGGCTGAACTTCGCCGAACCGCTCGTTCCGTCTGCCGAACCGGGGAGTCGTCCATGAAAATGAGTCGGTTAACGACAAGGCAGTTCCACTCAACAAGAAAGACCATGTGATGCAGCATGTCTATTCAGTCAACGCGCTCATCGAGTTGGCCGACATCATGCCGGGGTCGGCTAACGGTGTCCTTGCCCTCGGTCACACGGCTCCGGGCGACGGCGGGGGCGGCCTGTTCCACTGGGTGGCCGATGCGTCGGAAGAACCCAATCACGGCTCAATTCTCAAGAGCCGATTTTCCACATCGGGACGATGGCGACGCGTCACTGCGGCTCCGTTAGACATCCGCTGGTTTGGAGCGGCCTCCATTCCTGACGCCACTAACGCGATTCAATCCGCGCTCGACGCGGCGCAATCGGGCGGGACGGTTTATGTGCCATCGGGCAAGTACCGAGTCACTCGTCCCTTGCAAATTCCCCAGGGAGTGCTGTTGCAGGGCGACGGCTTGTTTTCTGAGTTGCATTACGAGGGTCCGCCCAAAGCAGGCTGCCTGCAAGTGCGCGGAGAGCCTCACACAATCGCGATTGGGCTGTCGCGACTGAATCTGTTCGTGCATACGGAGGAGGCGTACGGAATCGATCTTCGAGGCATGAGCTACAGCCACTTCGATCACATGACAGTCCATCTGCGCCAACCGCGCACGAGCGGTTTTTTCGGACCGGGCATTCGGAAAGGTAGTTCCCCGTATTACAACGTCTTTACCGCGTGCCATGTGGCCGGCAACGGCGAGCACCGCAGCAACGGTTGCGTCGGGTTCGATTTCCACTACGACGAACCGGATCAGCTTCAGTCCGCCAATGCGAATCAGATCTTCGGCGGCCGTGTTTCTTCCTGTCAGATTGCCGTGCGTTGCTTCGGCACTGGCAACGTCTTTCACGGGCAAGTGTTGGAAAGCAACGACGTGGGCTACCAGTTCGACCTTTGTCCGGCACGTCGCGAACACCAGCAACGCGGCACGAACAACGACGTGCTGGGCTGCTATTCCGAGCATGTGCGGCTCGTCCTGCAACAGAAGCACGCCGATTGCTTTGTCACAGCTCAACTGACCATGGTCACAGGTTATGAGAAAGTTTTCGACGCGATATCAACGTCGAATTGCGTCATCTTATCGCCTCACAATGACACCAACCCTGCATCTCGCAGCGTGATGGATCGGAAGGTTTTCGTTCCTGACGGCCGCGTATCGAAAGAGTAGCGCGCAACGCAACACACTCTGACAACCCGCATTATGGCAAAGGCAACTGTGACAACTCTCGGCAATCTTATCATCCTGGCGCTTCCGTTCTCGCTCTCCGCAAGCCTCGCGGTCGGCGACGATGCCGCGCCGCCAGTCAACATCGCGACCATGAAGTACCCGGACCCTGGTTATCGGTTTCTGGGTGTTTATGGCGGCGGAGATGATCGCCATTTCGACTACCATCTGGGCAAGCTCAGTCTGGGGCGATACGTTTCCAGATAAGGCCGCGTGGTGGGCCGGAGTGAAGGCGAGCCGCGCGGATCGAGATGACGCACATCGCCATGACGTGTTCACGGTTTACTGCGGAGAACGGGACGCGGACCTGGAAACGGGCAAGCGACGCCTCGATGCATGGCTGGCGGCGGAGAAGGATTGCCCGACGTATCCGGAATTGATTCCGGCCATTTGCCTGGGCGAAGAGAACACCGGCGGCCGTGTCGAGGTGCTGGACGATCTCGCTCGGTATGTCCGCGAGAAGTATGGCATCCCCGTATTCCAATGGTACACCGACCCGTTTCCACCCGATCCAAATCTGACCGCCGATGGATGGATCTGGGATTCGTACGGTTGGGACCGAGTCGGGTTTCGCAAGCATCTGATGAAGTTCGTGGCCCTCGGCAAACCGGCGATCTGCGTCCCGTGGGCGACCGATCCGCACTGGCCGCAGTGGACGCAGTATCCGACGACCGAGGCTCTGATCAACCGGGAGTGGCACCAGTTCGATACCTCTCGCGAATTCAACGTTTCGTGCGCGGCATTCGCGGTGGCTGGTCCGACCGGATCGGTCAATCATTGGATGGGGAGTGAAACCGCGGACATGGTTCAGTTGCGGGCTGCGCTGCAGCTCAAGCGAGATGAAATGCATGACACGCGGCCCGGGACGCTTCCTCTGTCTTCGGCGAACTTTTCCGTCCGCGATCGTAGCGTGCCGGTGGGGGGCGATCGAGAAGCACCGAGCGTTTACGAAGAGACGTTCTCCGGATTCCATTGGCTGCACGATGCCGACGTACGCGGGTTTCTCGGCCTGAAACTCACCAGCCGCCCCGAGGAGCCGGGGTACTTGTTACTCAAGACAAAGTCCGGGGAAACATCGCACGCGTCGCTGGTCTATCGGCTTGTGTCGTACTTTCCGCTCGAATCGGTCGAAGTCACTCTGGAAGCCGCTGCCCCCACCGACTCCCGCTGCCGCAACACGCTGGCCATTTCCACCGATGAGCTGGGCCGCGATTGGCCGCTGGAAGTGACGCAAGACCGCGCGGACAAGATTGATTCGCTCCGGCTGGGTGACGATGGATCGCTGAAAGGCAGGCATGTCTTCTTCGTTCGCGTCGCGATGGAGAATGCGGCACAGCAGGCCGGTCTGGCGGGAAACCGTCTCGATCGTTTGCGCGTTCGTTGCGAGCATCAACCGCCGCAGGCCGACGCGGTGGCGCAGTTGTCGTCGGACTTGTACGGGAACCTGACCTACGAGGACGATTTCACCACGAAGCGCTGGCAGCACCTCGGACGACTCGATGTGGGCCACCAGACTCACGGCGGCTATCGTGACCGTGGCTTTTGGGTGGGAATGAAGGGTGGTTTCGCCACGTCGACTCATCTGGTGCAACGAATCTCTTCGCCGCAACCATTGAAGCAGCTCGTCGTCATGGCCGACTGCTCGGCGAACGGCCCAAATCTGGGGGGATCGATGACACTGAGCGTCGGACCGCGCGGTGAGAAACCGAAGTGGGAAGTCCAAACGCAAGGAGTCCACAACGGCTCTCTGAAGCTGGAGGTTCCGGCTGGCGAACTGGGATCGCTCCAGGACTTCGACGTGCATATGACGCTGCACAGCAGTTCGGGCGTCGAGAACGGCGACAAAGCGTGTGCCACGCTCAGCAAGCTGACCATTCAAGCGAAAGGCGAATAATGTCCATGATGTTGCCTCACAATAACAAATGCGTGATCTGCGCGGTGTTGCTCGCACTGTGCCTGGGATCGTTGTCGGTCGCGGCTGCCGAGGACAACGGCAACTGTTTCTGGACTACGACGCCGTTGCCAAGTTCGAGAATCTCAAGCGGACGCTGCATCAACCGGAAAAACGGGGCGCCGTGATTCGCAGCGCCAACCCGTCTCAGACGATCCAGACACGAACCGCTCCCGTGTGGGACCCAGAAGCAAAGCATTTCAAGTTGTGGGTCATGAGTACGGACGAACCGCTGCGGATCAGCGCGGATGGGCTGCACTGGACGGCCGGGCCCAGGCCCAATTTGCGAATCGATCATGCGGTCTACGATCCGCACGACAAAGAGCCCGCTCGCCGCTTCAAGGCGGCGCTGCTGAATGAGGGATTTGCCGTTTCCCCGGACGGCGTCCAATGGACGAAGCTCGACCTGCCCGCCATCC
>JAPLOC010000038.1 GCA_026692825.1 Planctomycetota bacterium
ACCATCGTCGAAGTACACCCGGCGATCAGCCAAGTCATCCGTGGTGGCTGGGGGCACCGTTCGTCTGGCTGACGGTCTGGTTGTCGCTCGCGACGATTGTCTGGGGATTCAATCACGACCTCCGCGAGATGACCCGCAGTCGGCCGACTCCAATGCCGGTCGCGTACTCGTCCAGCGGTCCAGCGATAATCGACCCGATTCCGACGGCCGACTCATCAACTCTTCGATTGTCCCTCGCCAGTTCGACAAACCGCCCGGCAGACCACTACGAAACCGTCATCGCCCAGAATGGCAGGCGGTACCGCGCCCGCCGAATTCGAGATATTCAGACCGGACATCGCGTCTTGGCTCGGAATCCTCAGGTCGACTCAAACAGTCTTGCGGTCGCGGACATCGATCCCGCCGACTGGGTCAATGTCCGAATGCGGCTGGAGAAACCGGACGGCGGCGTTCTCAATGTCGTCCTCCTGCGTCCCGTCGATTGGCTCGCCGACCGCCTTGAACTTTGGAATACATTCCCGGAATCAGATCGATTGGACCGATCGGCATCCGCTGATCACGGGCAGATTCCGTACCTACCGGAACTCGGCGATTCGAACGAATCCAGCCAACAACAACAAGTCGCTGCCCTGCACGTCGAAGTTGACCGTCCATTTTTAACCATTGAACAGAGACAAGCCACCGTCGCCGACGCCCTCCCGGCACTCGCAATCCCCGAGGGGCCCGCCTCCGATCGTCTCCCGCGCGAACGACTCTGGATCCACCTTGATCTCCCGGAGATCGGTGCCGTCGGCCGGGCGGAACTTGTGTCGCTGGAACCTTGTCCGCCGATCGAACCGGGCCAGGGGCGAATCGTCACCGGCACATTCGCCCACTCGTCGGCGGAGGTGATCGACATCGAGATCACCGGCGTCGAGGAACCAATCGGCTGCACTGCCAACCACCCGTTCTGGAGCGAAGACCGCCAAGACTTCGTCCAGGCCGGCACCCTGCGAATCGGCGAAAACCTCCGCAGCGAATCCGGCACCCTCCTCCAAGTCACCCGCATCACCCCCCGCACCGGCCCCCCGGTCGAGGTCTTCAACCTCGAGGTTGACGCCGAGCATGTGTACTACGTGTCAGCCGGCGGGGTGTTAGTCCATAATGCGTACGACATCGACGAGTCGCTACGACAGTTGGGAATGGGTACTTCGTCGACAAGTTCTGCACCATCGCGTGTTTACACAATTTACGTCAATGGCAGCTTTCACAAATTCGGTGTCACCGACGCGGCTGGCAAGCGATTGCGTGAAGTTGTTAGATCACTCGGAGACGTAGAAATCGCTATTTCGGTTTCCAAAGAGATGCCAAAGTACCGAGCACATATGATTGAGAAGTATCTAAGAAGCCTGCATTTCAATTCGACAGGACAATGGCATCTTCCTGGAATGAAGTACCCGTTCCCAGTCGATTTTTCCACAGGCCTCCCGATTCCACCTCCAGCGACTCATTTCCGGTGAGAAAATGGCGAACACCACAAAAATCCCAGAGCGACTTCCAATTAAGCGAATGCCGGATCTTTACACAAAGCACATCGGCAGGTACAAGAATGGACACGGGTTGTTTTTTGGGATGACGACAGAACTGTGCATTGATGTTGATGGCAATCCTCTACGCGACAGGATCGGTCATTCACGTTTTTATGCGGTGTTGTTTTTGTTTGGCGATGACGGTACGTTTCATGAATGTCGGTCATTGATGAGTTCGCACTCTCTGGAAGAGTCTTACGGCAATCTTTGCCATTTGCTCCGCGATATCGGAACCGTCGAGTATTGTGATATAGCTGTAAATCTTTTTTCGACCTGGATTGACGGCGTCGAATTCGGATTGGTCGCCGACTCGGAAAGCGGTGTTGTGAACTTGCATCCCAATTCATTGATTACGTTTTCAGAACCATGGGATGGCGAGTATTTTACATGACATAAATGGCATGTCTGTGACATTGTGTCCGACTTTCCGCACATCTCGATTTCAATTTCTTCGAATTTCCGGCGGGCTTCCAGCCGGCTGGCGGATTCGATGGCCGGGGCCATCCACAAGCCGCGACATTGAATCTGCCGTAAGTGAATGTGATACCGACTCCAGGAGAGCCGACACGGTCCCGGATTCCGATACTGGCCCATTCATTCCATTGGGACTATCACTGGAAAACGCCGGGCCACCGATGCAAAATGCGAGCATGTCAACCTCCCGACCGCCCGTTGTTGATGATTTCGCCGTAGGCGGTCGGGCTGCGCATTTCCAAAATGTGCAAGGTGAGAACGCGTGGGGCGATTGGCCATCTCTCGCCACGGCGGTGTGTGGCGTGTTTGATTCTGGTGAAGCGGGTGCGTTTGCCGACGAGTTTGTCCCGTTGCAGACAAACCATTCGAACTTCAGCCCGACTGGTTTCGACGCAACGTGTGACTCAACGAGCGGCGGTGCGGAACTTCCGCGATTGCGGGTACCGATTCAGAGGAGCGAAACGATTGGTCCTCGTCGCCCGACGCGGCGTCCCGGTCAGAGCGTTTACTGGAGTGACACCCCGCTGGAGATCGAAGCGATTGGGGAAATGGCGCTCGCGAACAAGGGGACCGGCGAATTGCCGACCGGGGGAGCTGTTCCGCGGCCCTCGCGGATGGAGGCTTCGGGTCGTCAATTTCCGGCGTCGAAGTCGCGCACTTCGGGAATAGAAACGCCAGCGCGAGAAACGGAACGGGAGGGCGAGGCTCCTGCCGAGCCGCTGATGCGCCAGCATCAGCTTATGCACGCTGA
>JAPLOC010000039.1 GCA_026692825.1 Planctomycetota bacterium
ACTCGTACTGCAATTGAGCGATGGGATCCGCAGTCCAGAACATGTTCGCGACTTTGTTCAGTTGCGCCTGGAGCGCCCGCCACAGCTTTCCGAAAATCATGGTGACTCCTGCGACCAGAGTGCGATCCGGTCGGACTGCGTTGAAAAAGGGGGAATGATGGCTCGGCCAGAAACATCATCTTGTGTCGACTCGTGGGATGCAACGAAGTCCCCCAGGCGAGGGATCAAAATTCATCGAAATCGTCCCGGGAAATACGCGGCGATTTCGGCCCCATCCGGTTTCGAAAACGCGAAACGCCACAAGTCGCCATGTCGGTGTGCCAGGGCCATGGTGCTGTCAAACGCCGGCGACCAACTCGATTCCGTCCTGCGATCGGCGGGCCGCTTCAATCAGCCAGCCGGTCGCCCTCAGATTTTTCAACCAGCCGACTTGCTCCAGGTTCAACGCAGGTTCGTTGGCTCTCACCGCTCCGACCGGGACTTCCTGCTGGATTTGAAAGCCAGCCATTCGCAGCAGTTTGTGAATCTCGTGCCGACTGAAGACGTGGTGATAGATCTGCGGAATTCCGCGATAGTCTCGATGCGTATCGCCGGCATCGGGTGTCTTTCGCAGTCGTTTCCAAATGTCCGCCGCCAGCCAGCGCCGACCACCGCTCAAAAACAGGTGGGGCCACAGGCTGTGGACATGCAGTGCGAGCCGACCACCCGGTCTCAATAACCGGTGGGCTTGGCGCAGGACGGCGGTTCGGCCCGCGATCCCTTCGACCATCCCCAACGTGCCGAACAACAGTAACGCGTAGTCAAACGCCCCGTCGGGGAGGCATTCGAGTTCACACAAATTGCCCCGGATCAGTGTCGCTGGCAATCCGCGTTCGGCCAGCAGTTTGGCGGCGACGACCAGCGACGGTTGCGACAGGTCGACGCCCGTGCAGGTGAATTCTCGCTGCGAAAAGTCCACCAGGCTGCGGCCGGTACCGCAACCCAAATCGACCAAATCCCCCGGCCGATCGAACCATTGATTCACAACGTGTCGGTCGAATTCGAGCAACGGTGAATGAGCCAGGTGGTCTGCTTCGTCGCGCGCGAGCTTCGCGTCGGCGGCGAATTCCCAAAGTGAACGAGAAACGCCGGGAGGTAATCGCCAGTCGGCTGGCATGGGGTCGGAAATCCTGGGGTTGTCGGGCTGCCGCGCTGTTCAGCAGGGGAATGGATCGGCCCGGCCCACCGTCTCTGGCCGAGAACGGCAAATTTCCTTACAATCGAGTTCCCCATCCGGGTGCGGGTGGGCTCTGCGCGCAGGGACACCCCGCTCTACGGGCGGCGATTCGCTCTGCGATTTTCCACTGGTTCGAAGAAGAGGAGCGGTTCACGTGTCTGTTCGCGTTGGCATCAATGGTTTCGGTCGCATCGGTCGCATTCTGTTTCGGATTATGGCGTCCCGGCCGCAGGAATTCGATGTCGTCGCGATCAACGACCTCGGAAGTCCTCAGGCGTTGGCGATGCTGCTGAAGTACGACTCGGTCCACGGCCGGTTTGACGGCACGATCGCGGTCGATGGCGATTCGCTGGTGGTGAACGGGAAGAAGATCAAGATTTGTGCCGAGAAGGATCCTCGGAACCTTCCCTGGAAGGCGAACAGTGTCGATGTCGCCGTCGAATCGACCGGGTTCTTTACCGGCCGTGAAAAGGATGGCAAGCCGGGATACGACAGCCACCTGACGGCTGGTGCCCGCAAGGTGATTCTGTCGGCCCCCGCCAAAGACAAGCCCGATCTCACGGTCGTGCTGGGTGTGAACGACAAGGATCTCAAGCCCGAACACAAGTGCATTTCGAACGCCAGTTGCACGACCAACTGCCTGGCGCCGATGGTGAAGGTGCTGCACGGCAAGTTCGGCATCGAAAAGGGACTGATGACGACCGTTCACGCTTACACGAACGATCAGAAAGTCGCCGACCAACTGCACGCCGACGCGCATCGGTCGCGTGCCGCCGCCCTCAACATCATTCCCACGTCGACCGGAGCGGCCAAGGCGGTGGGTGAAGTGATTCCCGAGATGAACGGGAAGCTGACCGGCATCAGCCTGCGTGTTCCGGTTCCCGCCGGCTCGATCACCG
>JAPLOC010000040.1 GCA_026692825.1 Planctomycetota bacterium
CCGCCGCCGCCTCGCCGGGCTTGGCCGGCTTGCTGGCTTTGGATTGATCCTGGGCCCCGACCATGCTCCAGGCGGCTCCCAGCAAAATCGCGGCTCCCAGTGCGGGAGTCCATTGTTTCATGATGTTCGCGAATGACGGCATGATTCTGTTCCTGTAGTGGTTCTGTGTGATCCTGAGCAACTACGACTCGTAAACAAACTCAATCGGCGCGTGAATGTCCGGGTGCAGGCTCTTGTGGACCGGGCAATGCAGCGCCGCGTGTTCCAGCTTCGTCCGGTCGGCGGCCGTCAGTTTCGCCGCCTTTTCCGCCGGCACCGTGATCGTCACCTTGAGAGCGCCAATCCGTCGCACCGGTTCCTGCACCATTTCTTTCGTCACGTGGGACCGGCTGCCGGCGATGTCGAGCTTGTTCCGTTCCGCGATGATTCCCATCAGCGTCAACGAACACGCCCCCAGCGCCGTCGCGACCAAATCGGTCGGAGAGAAACTCTCCCCTTTGCCGTGATTGTCGACGGGAGCGTCCGTCGTCAACTGATCCTGCGAAGGACCATGGGTCGCTTTGCAGCGCAGCTCTCCCTGGTACACCACGTCGATTTCGACGGCCATGAATTCAGTCTCTTCCTCTGCGAGGTCTGTGGGGTTCGCGGAAACAATTCTCCCGCGGGGCGATGGGGAACATTGTATCCTCCGTACGGGTAAAAACGAGACGTCAGCCCGGCAGGCGGGGGCTGGGGTGTTGGTTACGCATTGTTACCCGCGAAAATCCGATTTCCTCAGACGAAAACCGGAACGACCGCCGAGAGCCGACCGTCCAATTTCCCAGGAGAACGGCCCATCCCGTCACCGGCTCCACAAAGTGCGGCACGTCTCTTCGTCGCTGGATTCAAGATCGAGCGAAACCGCCCTGGTCTCTGTCAGCCAAATCGGCAATGTCGGCAGGGGTTGGCCCGTCTCCAGCGCGTGATACCAATTGTCCATCAAACGGACTCCCTCAGCGGGCCGAGTACACAGAGTCACCCTGTACAACGAGAGTGGTTCGACTCCTAAATCCGAGTCGCTGCCTTCCAGCCACTCCATCAACTGCGCGTACAGATTGAATTCGTGCGTACTCACCACTTCGACAATCGACACGCAACTGCCGTACGTGAGCAAGGCGGCGACTTGCGACACGAAATCGGCCGGAGTTTCGGGACGGTCTTTATTCGACGGGCTGACGCTTTCGATGGCGGCCACCAGCCGCCGGTGAAGGCGACTGTCGTAGATGCGTACTTCGTAAACGTCCTAGAGCGGAAACCGCGGTTCGAACGTGAAGTCGGCTTGGGCGGGGCCTAGGACGCGACGGCGACACCCCCTCTCTCGTAGTTGCCTACGTTCGAAATCGGCACCAAATCACGAAACGTGCCGATATCGACTTCGCAAAAGGTTCCGAGATGCACTGGAATGGTACTCCTCCAGTTCGGGAACGAAATAGGGATCTTCGGGAACCAACACGATCCAGTTGTCAGACACTTCGTAGCCTCGTTTCGTCGTGGAAATGAAAGTCCGTCGACACTTCTGACCGGCACCTGCGGTGCGTCTAAGCGAGCCGCGGAGCGTCTCGCCTACAACGAGTTCCTCAAAAGCCGCCCGTGTGCTTTCGAGCGCCAAACAACGTTCTCCAGGCGGTATTCGACGGTACCTAGTCCGCGTATCGAACCGGATTCCAATCGCGGGCGACCGAACAGAGTGTATCGAGAACTTTGCGGTCGGGACTGGTAGCGACAATTCCCGGCAGTCGCAGCATCTTGGCCCGTTCGTCCATCCACAGTTCTCCGAAGTGGACAGGTTGGCGGTTGTGAACCCACAGCGACTCGCCCCCCAAAACTCGCGCAATATGGAGGCTGGCGGGGAAATCGTAGATATTCGGGCTGTGTATCAGTGAGCCGGCGTATTGCCCGCTGGCAATCAATTCGTAGGGGCAGCCCGGACAATCGTCAGCGGCGACCCCCTCCAGTCCAGTTTGTGACACCAGTTCCGCTCTCGTGCGATCGTGTTTCTGGAACCCGATCATGTAGATCTTTTTCGATTTTCCCGTCCCTGCGGGAGTTTTGTCCCAGGTGGCGCGATTGATCACAGGGAGCGACGCCAGCACGGCTCCCGCCGTCCGAGCGGGATCGTCCGCACCGCACACCACCCGATCCCCAAAGACTTCCACCCAGGCACCGTTTGAACCCGACTCGGGGACGAACACCAGTGTGTAATGCAACGTTTCATTGGACCGCAGGGTCAGAATGATCGAGTACCCGTTCCCCGTCTTGTCGCGATACTGTTTCGTGCCGTCGATGGGATCGAGAGCGATGGTGTACGGACTCTCCGTTGCGAAACGGGTGAGATCGCCGGTTGTTTCTTCCGCCTGGATTCGGCATTGACGCAGCGCCGGGTCGCTGTCGCGCAAAGCGCCAACCAGCAGTTCCTGAACCGAGAGGTCGGCCAGGGTGAGAGCGTCGGTATTTGAACTCCCCGTCTTTTTGTCTTCGAGCGCGATGTTGAATTGCCGCATCCGCCGAGCGACGCTCCCCGACCACCGGACAGCCGGCGGAAGAGCGGTGTGCAGAGCCGAGACAAGATGCGAGAGATTCATGGTGAGCTTCGGCAGGGAACGGGAGACGTGGAATGAGCCGGGAAGAAACAGGTCCGTCGGCGGCAACCCGGGCCGACCGTCGGAAGCGACTGTCAAAGTAAGCATCGCCTACGGGAAAGTCGAGTCGACGTGGATAGGGTGTCGGAATTGACCTTGGTATACTCCACTTACGGGAACACGAGCGATTACAGTCGAAGCGACATCCCGCGTTTCGGCACGATGGAATTCTGGATTCCGGCACAAAGGAAAAACGTCGAGCATGAATCGTCTCACCGCGGTTTTCGTTCTGGTGATCTACGCGTCGCTTTCCGCGGTGTCTCGGGCCGCCGGTCCTGTTGTTGTCGACCTGTGGCCAGGGAAAGTGCCCGGCGATGTCGGCATCCCGGGGACCGAAAACAGCCGAATCTATCAGTCCCCGATCCTGGCTGGGCCAACGAAACTGATCACCAATGTCACCCAGCCGACGCTGACGATCTATTCGCCTCCCGAAGGGACCAATACGGGGACCGCGATGCTGATTTGCCCGGGAGGTGGTTATCACGACCTGTTTTGGGAACTGGAAGGGGAGGAGGTCGCCGAGTGGCTCAATTCACGCGGCATGACCGGCGTGATTTTGAAGTACCGCTGTCCCCGCCGACCGGGCGATATCAAAGGCGAACCCCCATTGGGGCCACTCATCGACGCGCAACGGGCGGTCAGCGTCCTCCGCAGCCGGGCGAAGGAATGGGGCATTGATCCAAACAAAATTGGCATGGTGGGCTTTTCCGCAGGAGGCCACCTCGTGATCGCGACCGCCACCCGATTCGAAAAACGGGAATACGAAGCTGTCGATCACCACGACGACGCGAGCTGTCGGCCCGATTTTGGTGTCGCCTGCTATTCCGGCTATTTGAAGACGAAGGACAAAGACGAAGTCGCCCCGGGAATTCGCATCCCGGCCAAGACTCCCCCCATTTTCCTGGCACACGCGTCCGACGACAGTGAAAAGGTCGGCGGTTCCATCTCCGAACACAGCGCGATCATGTACATCGCGCTCAAGCGAGCCGGCGTCCCCGCAGAACTGCACATTTACGCCAGTGGCAACCACGACTTTGGCGTCCGACAGAACGACAAGCTCCCGTCGTCGTGGCCGAATCTGTGCATCCGCTGGCTGGAGAGTTTTGAATTGTATCAGGGCCGTGAGGCGCGACGTTAAGGATCCCCCCGGTGACCGTTAACCCCCGTCTGCCCCGCAGATCACTCACCGCTGGTTCGACAGGACACCCTCGATATTGTCCAGCGAAAACGGCCCCTCCAACACCGAACGCCCGGGACGCTCTGGGTCGCGACACAACAGCACAAGTTCTCCGTGCAGGCTCTCGCGCGCGTCGGGGTAGCCCGTTACGCTACGTCCATCGCCCAGCCGAACAGTGATCTCGGCGGTCTCGTCGATGCCGGTCAGTTCCTGACTCACGAGTTCGGGAAACCGACTCCACGCCCAGAACCAGAGTGTTTTGTTGGGGTCCACCTTTCCGGCGACATCGGTCCATTCATGCTCCGCCTGCAGCAACTCTTTGCGGGAGGCCGACTGGCACCAGGGTTTTAGGATCTGGTCGATCCATGCGCGTCGCGAAGCGGCGAGTTCCAGAAAGGTTTTCATCGTGGCCGAATTGTAATGAATGTTGAATTGTGAAGCATGTCGCGGGCCGCTTGACTGTCGCTTCCCACCGGTTACGCTGGCCCGAGTCACCCCCTGTGCCCATGTTCCCGCGATCCGTCGCAGAGTCCACGCATGTCCGACTTTGAGCCGTTCATTCCGCTTTCGAATCTGGAACAGAAGTTCGAAGCCTGGCGAATTCGTATCGGAC